>DRDE01000251.1 GCA_011040095.1 Nitrospirota bacterium | reverse complement strand
GCACCATTTTTATGATCTGGGCAAGGGCTGTGTCTTTCCCCACCTTTGTGGCGGTAAACTTGAATGCCCCTGTCTTGTTTATTGTCCCGCCGATGACCTCGTCTCCCTCTTTTTTCTCTGCCGGTAAAGGCTCGCCCGTAAGCATGGATTCATCCACACTTGAGTGCCCTTCAACAAGCTCTCCGTCTACAGGTATCTTTTCCCCGGGGCGCACTATTATCACATCGCCGACCAGGACTTCCTCTATCGGGATATCAATATCTTTCCCATCCCTTATTACCCTTGCAGTCTTTGCCTGAAGCCCCATCAGTTTTTTTATGGCCTCTGATGTCCTGCCTTTTGCCCTTAGCTCCAAGGCCTGGCCGAGCACCACAAGACCGATAACCACGGATACTACGTCAAAATAGGGCTCACGCGCATTTTCAGGAAATATATCGGGAAACAGGACGACTACAGTTGAAAACAGCCATGCCATTCCTGTTCCAAGGGCTATTAATGTATTCATGTCGGCAGAGCGATGTCTGAAAGCGGCAACTGCACCTTTGAAAAAACTGCTGCCTGAATAAACGAGAGCGGGGATGGTAAGGACGCTTGCCCCTATCCAGAGCCGTCTTAAGGCATTCATGTCCATGTCCTTGAGCACAGGGAAAAATTGCGGGTAGCTTACCACCACAACAGGCAGGGATATGAGAGCGGCAACCATGAATTTCCTGAAAAGTGTTTTGTACTCCCTGAGCTTTGCATCCTCTTCTTTTGATGGAGACTCCTCAGCGCCCACCTTGTATCCGACAGACTCTATGGTTTTTTTCAGGGACCCCATATCCGTCATTGAAGGCAGATAGTTAATGTTTGCACTGTTGGAGCCGAGACTCACATCCACCCCGATAACACCGGGAGAAGCCTTCAGGGCGTCCTCTATCTTTGTAACACAGGAGGCGCATGTCATACCCGTGATTTTCAGGGAGACCTTTTCCGCGCCGACTTCATAACCAGCGTCTCTGATTGTTTTGACAAGCCGGGATATATTTATACGGGACGGGTTGTATGTAACAAAAGCCTTCTGTAAGGCATAGTTGACATTTGCTTCACTGACCCCGTCCAATGCGCGGAGACTGCGGTCAAGGGTTATGGAACAGGTGCTGCATGTCATTATTACAGGCAGCTCTATCCTGACTTCCCCTTTATGATCTTTACTTACTCCGGTTGTGGCCGATGGGGCGACTTTTCTTTTCATCATCTGCATCCTCTTCCTGCGCCACACCTGCGGTTTATAAAATTATATACCGGCACAAAGACAACGCCGATATAAACCCCGTAAAGAAAGCTCTCAACAAGACCGAGAAGGAATCCGCTGAAAGTCAGCCATTTGAAGGCAGGCAGCATTGCCTCGAGAAATACGGACATACCGTGCAGGCTTTCGGGGACTATCAACCCGTAGAGAACACAGAGAATGAATGAAATTGCCGTAAAAATACCCAATGACCAGCTTACAACTCTTATGTTCAGTGGCATCCTCCACCTCCTTTGTGCTCCTTTTTTGAATGTGAACCCTCCGAATGCCCTTTGTGCTCATTGTCTTCTTCCCTTCCCCCATGCCCGCCGTGACCGAAAAGATGCATTCCTATAAATACTGCAAAAACTATTATCCATACCCAGTTTTCCCTGGCCCATTCCATTTTTCAAGCTCCTTTCTTTTGATTCTTAGTTCCTGTATACCATCCCCCATATGCCGTGTCAAGGTTAAAATTCAAGCTGACCTCTCTTCATTCGCTCTCCTGTCTCAGGCTGCGTTCTCTTCTTTATCTTTTTTCAATACATCCATAGATGTTTTCCCGGCCGAGGAAAACGAATGTATAACCCGCCAGCATCTCCACTATAGCCATCCCGTCACCCCCTCCAAAGAGGGATGCCCATAGATGGCCTTTGACCCTGAAAACAACCCAGGAGACAATAATCACCATGATAATGGTGATAACCCACGTGCCTCCCAATGCTGGTTGGCCGTTCTCCATAAAGCCTCCTCTTATTTAATCTTTTTAAATAATGCGTTTAATTAGAGTCTGTGTATAAACTCAACAATTAAGCTGTCATTCCCGCGGTTCTTTGGGCGGGAATCCAGTCTTTTCAGTGAGTTCTGGATACCCGACTACAAATTTCGGGTATGAGAAAAATAAAAAACAGCTATTTATACACAGACTTTAATAAATAACCCTTCTCCAAAAACATAGCAATGATATAAATCATATTTCAGGACGATACAAGCCTTTTGACAAGCCTCAGGTCATCACGGATCATGCGGGGGTAGAGAAATTCCCGTCGCACTTTCTCCCTGCCTTTTTTCCCGAATTCTTTTCGCAGGGCATCGTCATTCAGCAGGCGGAGAAGGGCCCCGGCACAACCTTCCACGCTATCGACCAGGAAACCCTGCATATCATCGGGTATCTGCGTTCTGATACCCCCGACATTCCCGGCCACTACAGGGGTCTCTTTCCATAAAGCCTCTGATACTACCAGGCCGAACCCTTCCCTGATGGATTTCTGTATTACAACATTTGCCGAGCGCTGAAACGCGTTAACCTCCATGTTGCCTATCCCTTCAAGGTTTGTGAATACATAGATATCAGGGTCTTTGGCCGACTCCTCATTGACACTTGATAAAATCCCGTAACCCTCGGGGTCGTCTCCGGCCAGAGAACCTACCATTGCCAGCTGTACATCCGTCCTCTCCTGTTTAACCAGATGATAAGCCTGAATAACCCCTATGGGGTCTTTCCACGGATCAAAGCGCGAGACCTGCACTATCAGGGGGCGGCGCATATCAACCCCGGAATTGGCAACCGCATTACGGTAAACATCTTCAGGTAGCTCCATGTTTTTGGAGCTGAAGGGGTCTATTGCAGGCAGAATATACTCTGTCAGATTAACATTCAGATCAGGCGGAACAAATTCTTTCAGGGTAAAAACAACTGCGTCATAGGATTCTATATAGGGTCTTATAAAATTCCAGAGTTCCGGATCAGGAGCAGAGCTGTCTATATGGCACCTCCATATCCATTTCCCCTTTTTGTTCTTATTAAAATACCGGAGCGCTGCAGGCTGGGGGTCGTGCACTATAAATACATCATAGTCTGATGTGAGTAATTCAGCGCTTTTCCGGTTATGTTGGGTGTAGATATGTTTTATATCATCCGTAAGGTCAAATTCCTGCCCCTGGATGGCATTGTGAAAAGACTTTGTAATGGAAAAAAATTCCTGGTCCCCGTGTATGATCCTCCAGTCTGCCTGCACCCTGAGGGCCTTCAGAATGGGAATCTCGCGCGAAAGCAACTCAGCCACTCCACCGCCGAAAGGTGTTGCATTAATGTGGCATATCCGTATATCACGTAAATCAGCGGCAAGCTCCAGCAGCTCATCAATCAGATCATCTCCGGCAAGGGGCCTGAAATTTTCTAT
>DRDE01000250.1 GCA_011040095.1 Nitrospirota bacterium | reverse complement strand
TAATAAACGGAATATATACTCGGAGTAATAAAAAGAGACGCCAAAGATTATGGCGACAACGACGAGGGATACAAGAATTCTGTTTCTTAATTCACCGAGGTGTTCTGTGAGGGGGGCTTTATCCATCTTTGTCCGTTTCTTTTCTTTCTTTGCCTTCCTCCCCGCTTGTCCCGTTTAAATCCCGGCCTGTCCCTGTCTCTTCTTTCACCTCTTCTTTCACCTCTTCTTTCACCTCTTCTTTCACCTCTTCTTTCACCTCTTCTTTTCCGCTGATATGGGATTCGATTGACTTAAATATTGATTCTTCCACATTGGATTTTGCCGTCTTTATATCTTCTGTTATATCCGATGCCCCGGATTCTTCGAGGGAGTCTTTTACCCCCCGCATGGCGGTCTTAAGCTCCCTGATGCCTTTTCCAAGGGTCCTGCCGAGTTCCGGCAGTTTTTTGGGGCCGAAAACAAGGAAGGCCACAATGAAGATTACTATCAGCTCCTGTGTCCCGAGATCAAACATTATTTGTCATAAGTAATTAATTCCGTAACTATTCAGGTATATTTTCTTTATCCCCCTCTTTGGCAAAGAGGGGTTAGGGGAGATTTTATTAATGAATATATTATTTAAAAATCCCCCTTCAATCCCCCTTTGCCAAAGGGGGAGACCTGAGTAGTTACTTAATTCCAACGAATATGAATGTTAAATGCGTACATTGAAAATATCAGAAAAGCCCGGCAGGTGTCAATTTGGAAGCTTTATAAAAAGGTTGCCGTGTTGTTACTTTTCAATCCTGCTTTTCCTGTACTGGTAGTAAATATCTTTCACGGCATCATAAGGGTCGAGGGCATCTTTTTTAATCTCTTCATAATCTCCCAGGGAGAGCGATGTCCTGTTGATTCGATCACTGCTCTTAACAGCATAACGGTCAATCAATGGATTTACATAATTTACCGGATCAAGAAAGTAATCTCCTGCATCCCCTATTGTATCCCTGAGGGTCGAAGGCCCTAAAAGCGGCCATGTAATGTAAATACCGGGGCCGGCGCCCCATACCCCGAGTGTCTGGCCGAAATCTTCATCCTGCATGCGAATACCCATCTCATCTTTTGCAACATCATAAAGCCCCAACATCCCGAATGTAGAATTAATGCCGAAGCGAAGCAGCTCATTGCCTGCTGATTTGAATTTTAACTGGAGGAGGCTGTTTACCGCCCGGACAGGCGTACCGAGATTCCTGAAGACATTGCGCACTGAAATCCTTATTTGTTCCGGGACTACAACAGAATAGCCCTTTGCTGCAGGCTTTAATAACCAGAAATAAAGCTTGTCGTTAAAATAAAAGAATGCCCGGTTAACGGGTTCGAGGGGGTCGGCAATCCCGTCCAGCTCATCCTCCTCTTCGAGGTACTCAATGTCCTCGTCTTCGTATTCGATTTCCTCATCTGAAGCCTGCTGCGGGCCGGGATCATTGCCTTTTATTTCAAATGCGCCGGCTGTTGACAAGTTTTCCGCCTCACACGGCACAGCAATAATGCTGATGCATAAAACAAGCACGATTAAAAGCCGGTTGAGTATTTTCATAACAAATATATTATCGGTAAAGACCGGGGGAAAGTTAAGCGGTAATGCCTTTTACCCTTCTGCTTTTATTTCGCTTACCAGCAAGGCGCATGGAAAACTCTTAAGCGCTTCACCAACGGAAAGAACTTGAGAGCTTTTTAAAGTCTCCCCGGTTATTGCGTTATTCCATACACACGGCGCGCCTGCCGGAAGTATAATGTGCGTATCATCCCACACCTCTGTCCCTAATGGATATTGGCCCTCCCGCACTACGCCCGTTAAAAATCTCGGGGCCACGGTAATTGCCCATAACGGCTTTTGCTCCCGTGCAAAGGCAATAATACTGTCCTTATATTTACCCCTGGTTTCAATCGGAACATAATCGCCTTTTTCAAAGAGATTTCTGTGTATTTGCCGTTCAGCAAGGGTTTTGTATATGAGAAAGAGTTTTATCCTTCCATCTTCCATTGTTGATAACAGATCCCTGATTAGCCCTGATATATCATCAGCTTCCCTGCTCTTCATTTCATTGAGAAGCCATACCCTTAACGGGAAATCAACAGGACGGCGGTTGTCCGGGTCAACAAGGCTTAAGTCCCAGAATTCAGACCCCTGGTAGAAATCAGGGAATCCCGGAGAGGTAATCCTGATAAGGCATTGCGAGAGAGAGTTGAATATGCCGTAGTAAGAGATCATTTTTTGGAAGGTGATAAACTCTCTTAAAAACTGATTCTTGTCGGAAGTATCCAGTATTTTTTCAATAAAGGCAAGAAAAATTTCTTCATAATCGGTATCCGGCTTTAACCATGCAGTGTGGACTTTGGCCTCTCTGACAGCTTTTATTATGTATTCCTTCAGCCTTGCCCTGAAGTTGCCGAACTCCTCACTCTTAAACGGCATGGCCCCGATTAATGTCTGATACAGGAAATATTCATCATTTTTGTCAGGGATAGCCGTGCCCTTTACCGCTTTCTTTTTTCTCCTGTTCAATTTGCTCCATTTCCTGAGACTTGATTCCCAGAACTCCGGTATTTCGGAAAGGACATTGATTCGCGCCCTTACATCCTCACCCCTTTTTGTGTCATGAGTTGAGGTGGCATTCATGGAATGCGGTTGTGTATGGGCCCTTTTGATATTGAAATCATGAAATTCCGCTGCTGAAATCCCGAATTTATCAGGGCTGCCTCCGACATCATTCAATGAAATAAGCCTGTTATAGACATACAGCATGGTGTCTTCAAAACCCTTTGCCATCAGTGGGCCGGTTAACTGCTGAAATCTCATGACGAAATGTGTCCACTCTTTTTTCTCTTCTTCAGAAAGATAATCGCCGAATTCAAGGAGGAGAAACAACTCAAGGAAGCTGAACTCATAGAGCAGGGCGGGATTGGCTTCCCGTGCCTTTTTTATTGCATCGGTTATATATAAGCGGCCGGTCTCATCAAAAACATTGCAGCTTGTATATGTCCTGTATACGGGAAAATATGCAAGGACTTCAATTATGGCCTTTTTCAGGCCGTAAAGGGTCATGTCATTCCCATACCTGTTTCTGCCGGAAATCCTCTTCAGCAGATGGGCGAGATTATCAATGTCACCGGTCATATCTTTTTCAATGACTAATTTTTTCTTTTCATAGAGCATTGCTTCATAAGATGTCTTGAAACCCGTGAAACTGTAATAAAGTTTATTGAACTCCCTCCCGTTTTTCTCATCACAGAAAATACCGTTTACATAATTCAAAAAATCATACCCTGTTGTCCCCTGTACAGCCCAGAGAGAGGGGAGTTCTTCGTTAAACGCAAGAATCTTCTCGACAACAATGTATATTTCTCCGGTCTTATCCCTCAATCTTCTTAAATAACCCGTGGGGTCATACAGGCCGTCTATGTGGTCAATACGCAAACCGGTTACTTTTTTATTCCTCACTAAGTTTGAAATAAACGAATGGGTTCCGTTAAATACACGCTCGTCCTCCATTCTCAGGGAAATGAGACCGTTGATATTAAAAAATCTGCGGTAATTTAATTCTTCAGTGGCTACCTTCCAGAAAGAGAGTCTGAATAACTGTTCTGAAAGCAGGCTGTCAAGAAGAGTAAGATCAGCTTCGGAACCTTGATCTCCGTTAAAAATCCCGATATTTTCATTGATAAATTCCTTAATATCATCATTGTTGTTATAAAGCTCCCAGAGGATCCTTTTTATAAATTGAATCTGGCTGTAACGTCCAAGCCTTTCCTCCCGGGACTCCGGAAGATTTTTCAGAGAGTAAAGAACACCAAGGAATTTTATCAGGTCAGGATGGTCGTCACCGAGTTTTTGTCTCAGCACTTGCAGTCTGTGGGTCATGACACGAACATATGACTCTATCTTCAGGGGAAGGTTCAGCGAGTAGTAGTTAATGTAAAAACCGTTATCGCCATATCGCAGGGCGATCTCCCTTGCATCAAGGGATTCACTGTAGTGCCTGCCGAGGAAGGGGGCCAGCAGTCTCTCCGAGAGGCTTTCATAAAAGTGGCTCCATTCAATGTCGAAAAAATCAAAATATTCCGAATGCGGCCCGTTCTCAAGCACATCCATAAGCATGGTGTTTTCTCCATCAAACGCCATGTGGTTGGGCACAATATCCTGGACCCATCCCATGCCGTATTTCTTTAACTCCCCGGCAAGTTCCTCAAAATCTCCTTCACTGCCGAGATCAGGATTAAGCAGATTCATATCAACAACATCATAACCGTGCGGGCTTCCCTCTTTTGCTTTAAAAACAGGTGAAGCGTAGATGTCCGAGATCCCGAGTTCATTGAGATACCGCACTATCTCCAGCGCCTGCCTGAATCCAAAACCGGGACTGAATTGAAGCCTGTATGTGGCAATCGGAATTCTCATTACTTAATCTCTACCTGCATGTTTTCCGCCGCCCCCCTTTTTTTAGTAACCGTTAACTGTGAACCGTTAACCGCCTTATTTACATACAAAGCAAAGCTTTCGGCTCTCATTATAATTTCTTTACCCTCTTTTATGCCTTCCGGCAATAATGTCCCCGGACCATTCCATCTCTCATCGGACGAATCCAGTATCTTTTCCCATTTCATTTCAGGGCAGGAAGTACAGGGATTGATCGTTTCATCCGCTTTATTAAAATTAAAGAGCGCCAATATATGATCATTATCCTTCCATCGCCTCATGAACACAACTTTCTTTTCTTCGTCCGCCCATGCATCAAGACAATCTTTGTCGGGCCTTGCAATGGCCGGAATACTTTTTCTCAATCGTATCAATTCCCTGTAGAACTCCAGCAATACTTTGTTATTCCCTTTATTTCCCATATCCCGGTTCAGCACGGACTGCATAAACGTTCGGGTATCATGGGGGTCCGGCGCTTCCTGCCGCCAGTTAAAAGCCTCAAACTCTCTTTTGCGCCCCTCTCTTACACCTTCAATGAGGCGGGGGTCGGAATGGCTTATGAAGTAGAGAAACGGCGCTGTTTCACCGTACTCTTCTCCCATAAACAAAAGCGGGATGTACGGCGATAAAAGCACAATTCCTGCTGCAAGCTTCAGTGACTCAAATGAAACAAGGCATGACAGTCGTTCACCAAACATCCTGTTTCCTGTCTGATCGTGGTTCTGGGAAAATACGATAAAACGCTCTGCGGGCAGGTCCCTGGATGAATTGCCGTGGTTTCTCTTCCTGAATTCGGAATACTCTCCTGAATAAACATAGCCTTCTTTCAGGGATTTTACAAGGCGCCCTGTTTTCCCGAAGTCAACATAATAGCCTCTGCTTTCATTGGTCAGCAATGTATGTACCGCATGGTGAAAGTCATCGTTCCAGAGGCCGTCAATACCGTATCCGCCTTTATCTCCTGGTCTTGCCGCCAGTGGATTGTTCAGGGCGGACTCGGCTATCAGGTAATACTTTCTTCCATGCTTTAGTGAGAAATCCTCAACTGTTCCGGCAAGCTCAAGGAGGAACGGTCTGGCGCTTATATCATAGATGCCGTGAATTGCGTCAAGACGGAGTGCGTCTATATGATAATATTCAAACCAGTACAGGGCGTTTTCGATGAAAAAATTCCTTACCTCATTACTGTAAGGCCCGTCAAAATTTATTGCTTCTCCCCACGGGGTCTTATACCTGTCGGTAAAGTACAGGGCATAGTCCCGGAGGTAATTGCCTTCCGGCCCGAGGTGGTTATACACAACATCAATGATAACAGCCATGCCTCTCAGGTGGCACTCATTCACAAGCCGTTTAAGTCCGTCCGGTCCCCCGTAGGAATTTTGAACGGCAAAGGGGTAAACCCCGTCGTATCCCCAGTTCCTTTGTCCAGGAAACTGGGCAACCGGCATTATTTCAATGGCGCTTATCCCGATATCTTTTAATTCATCAAGCAGCGGGATTATTGCATCAAATGTGCCTTCAGGCGTGAAGGTGCCTGTATGAAGCTCATACATTATCATGTCGGGCATCGGCACTCCCTGCCAGCCGGAATCCCGCCACTGAAATGCGTTATGATCAATGACCTGAGATGCTTTATGAACACCCTGCGGCTGAAAATAAGAAGCAGGGTCAGGCCTGTCCCTCTCCCTATCGAGAAAATAATAGTAGAGAGTTCCCGGCGAAACATCATCAACAACTGTCCTGCAGTATCCGCGTTCATCTTTTTGCATTGGGATCAGCCTCTCAAAAGGTGTCAGCAGTTTCAGCGAAATGTTTTCTGCAAGGGGCGCCCATACTCTGAATTCACATTTGTTGTTACCTTTATAATTCGCTCCTGTCTTCATATCCTTTACTGTGACGGTTCACGGTTATTCAACAAGGCAGCAATAATTAACGCAATTGCCAATCTGCTTTAGTCAAACGGATAGCAGTATTTTTTTATATTTCCTTCAACCGTTAACCGGCAACCGTAAACGGTTAACCATTTACCTGTCTTATTGATTGAGATAATGCAAAACAGCGCTTGTTGAGTATAAATTTATAAGCAGCCGCGCCGCAAGTCGATACAGCCTGTTTCAGATATGCTTTATGTCGTCCTCTTCCTTCTTTTCCCTGAGTATTTTATCAATATAGTCTTTTGCAGCATCCTTGCCGCCGAGGCCGAAGGCTATTGAAAGCGAAAGCACCACTCCGCCGAATAAAATTGCAAAGGCTATGATAACGGTTTCTTTTCCTATGCCGAGGAGTTCAAGCGACATTGTCACGGCCATTATAAATACAGTGAATTTAACAAACTTTCCCAGGAGGCCGGCAACGGCCAGCCCTGCATTTACTGCCCCTATCAGAACAGCGCGCCCCAGGAAATTACCCAGCAGATATCCTGAAACAATAATGGCGCCGGCCATAATGACATTCGGGAGATAGAGCAGGAATGTGCCGAAAAGGTTTTCCACGGCAGGCATCTGAAGGGCATTAAGCCCCATAATGATGAAAGATATAAGCACCACCCAGTAAATGAGCCTTCCCGCAAGCATTGAGACAGGTTCCTTAATTCCGCCCTTCTGGAGAACCTGGACTATGCCGGTCCGCTCGGAGACAGCGTCCATCTTTAAAAATGCCGCAAGCCTCACAATAACCGATTTTATAAGCCAGGCAATAAGAAGGCCGGCAAAAAACAGGACAAGGCTCGTCAAAAGATTGGGCAGAAATCCTGCGATCTTGCCCAGAAATTCTTTAAACTGCTCTACAAAGACTCTTCCCATAATATCCCCCCTGTTATTCCCATTTATCAATTAGATAGGGTTTTGATTTTTCAAAAGCAATGCACAGCGCCTCAATCCTTTGCTCAACCTTACCGGCGGTAGTATCGGCCATCTCTATCACGAGAGAAGCGACTTTGCCAAGATAAAGGGGAGTTAAGGTCTTGAGTATGTGCTCCCCTTTCATTACCTTTCCATGCCATGCAAGGGCATAATCATAAATCACCCTGGCCCAGAGATCATCCCCGAATGAGAAGGGCTCTGTCTTTGCCGTGTCCTGAAGCCCGGCAAGGCTTTCAGCGCTGAGGATGTCCTTCCACAGGTCTCCAAGCTCCGTCATACCGAGCTTAAACATATTAATCATCCGTTCCGTATTAACTTTAACAGGCTCAAGCCCCACGGAAAACTGGAAACCGAACAGGGGCACCGGGCTCGTAGAGTTCACCTCCGTCCACTGTCCGGGGTATTCTTCCATCAGGTTGAAAAGTGCGCTTACGACCTGCGTAAGCATGGCGGACAGGTCGGAAGAAGGCTCTTTCGGAGAATGTATTTTTGCGCCCAGGAATGACTGGCAGACCTTGAAGTTATTGGTCACTGCCGTTGTGGTCATCCATATATCAATGCCGAAGCGCGCAACATCAGTATCCCATACATCTTTTGTAAGATAAAATTCAGCAAGCTTTCCGGAAAACCCGAAGTCGCCACCGATGGGCTGCCTTATACGCCTTCCATAGAGCGCCCTGGTTACGGGATAAACAATACTGTTGGTTATCGTCCCGTCATATTTGTGCCTGAGATAGTAAGGGGCGACAAAATCAAAATCCCTCTCAAGCACAGGCCTGATGAGCAGATCTATCCACTCCGGCGTAATACTCCTGAGGTCCGAGTCTACTACTGCGCACGCCTTCACATTCAGCTCCTTTGCTATCTGGAATACGGTCCTGAATGCGCTCCCCTTACCCGCGATGCCGTGGTAAGGCGTGACTATTTTAGAGAGAAGATTCTGTCTCTGGCTTATGAGGAGCGGCTGGAAGTCGTCTATAATTACCCGCTCGACAACTTCACGCGTCCCGTCACCGGACCCACCGTCCGAATTTATCAGAATGGCCTTTTTGTCCGGGAAATATTTGGCCACGCCCGCCTGGACGGCCCTTACAACATGGCCTATGGAATCCGCATTGTTGAAGCTCGGTATGCCCACAAGTATATCCGCTTTTCCTATTTCCCCGAGTCTCTGTATAACCTCTTCCCTCAAGATGACACTCATGATGCGGGTCTCCTCTGCTGTAACCGTTCACGGTTACCCTTTGCCTTAACGATTGATTATATAAAAGATACAGGATACAAACAAGTATCAGCAATTCACGGTAAATGCAAAGAGCAAGTATACACAAGGGTTTCGGCAAGATAGAGAAAATGTAACTATTCAGGTAGGCACAAAGGCACAAAGGCACAAAGTGAAAAAAAGAATGAAAAACTTTTCTTGTATTTCTGTAACCCTAAGTGCCTATGTGCCTTTGCCACTTTGTACCTGAGTAGTTACGAGAAAATAAATATTGAGGAGATGATGTAGTAGTTTTGTGATAAACTTCCTTCGCCGCCCCAGGCGGTGGCAGCCTGATCCTTCTTATCCTGTCAAGCGCCGGGGGTGGGAATAATGAATCAGGGGGCGAAAGGGAAAGAGACAATGGAACGGAGAAAAGTTCCTGGTAAGGATAAGAAAAAGGGCTCACACTCCGATCGCGGACTTTTTGGGCGAGCCCTTACTGTTTATTACAGATAAACCTCGGTCAGTATATCCCATTTCTCAGGTGACTCATAACCGACTATCCTGTCCGCGCCTCCTTTGCCTAACGGCTTTGAAAGGTCGATGTCATAGGGAATCGCTATATTGCTTTTTGTTGCAGTATTGCAAACAATACGCACAACGGGCTTCAGCAGGCTTTCCTCACTATGATTAACAACTACACCAAGCAGTCCGCTTTCCAGTCGCACCAGTGAACCGACAGGATATATGCCGACACAGCGGATAAATTTTTCTATGAGTTCTTTATTGAATTGAAGGCCGCCCCATTCAAACATCATTTTCAGGGCCTCGGTCGGCGGGATTTTGCGTTTGTAGCACCTTTTGGTTGTTAATGCGTCATAAACATCAACAATCGCTATTGCCTGGCCATAGCGGCTGATCTCGTCCCCCTTCAAGCCATTTGGATAACCCGATCCGTCCAGCCTTTCATGGTGCTGGGAAGCGGTAATAACCGACACTTCCGTTATTCCCTCAGTCCCTTCAAGTAACATCCGGCCAAAGCCGACATGTTTTTTGATCTTTTCATATTCTGCGTCGGATAAAGCGGTTTTTTTGCTCAGTATGTCTGCGGATATTTTCGTTGTGCCGATATCATGCAGCATTGCGCCAATCCCGATTTGCCTTATCAACCCGGGATCAAGAAGGCCGAGGTGTTTTGCAAAGGATGACATCAATACACAGACGCTCATGGAATGATTGTATACATATTCATCCGTCTTTCTCAGTCTTCCGAGCGCAATCAGGGCATCCTGGTTTCGAAAGACCGAATTAATTATGCCGCCGACAAGACCGTCAACTGTTTCTTTTTCGATTTGCCCGCCTAATTTTATATCGTTCATTATTTTTTGTACGGCCTGCATAGTCTCTTTCTTTATCTTTTTTGCCTTCAGTATCTCTTCATTAAATGAAACATGCCTGATCTCTTCAGGTTTTTTTTCGACAATTTCATGAAGCTTTTCATGAATATCCCTGTCAACTTCTTCTTTAGTCGGGGCATCGGCATCATCCAGCCCAAGGTCCGTGTCAATGTAGACATCCTGTATTCCGTATTTGACGATTTTATCCGCCAGCTCATCATCTTCGACCTTTAAGCTGCGTCCTAAGAAAGGGTGGTCAAGCCAGCCGCAATTTATATCATGAATATACATTCCCGGCTTTAACCGGGCGGATTTGATTTTTTTAATCATCTTGCCTTAAATAAAACTGTGTTTTTTTACATATAGTTATATCTTCGGTTTTAAGCGCCGGAATCTTAATAAGAATCCAAACAGCGCCGGGGAATTGCCCGGATTCCCCGGTGTGGAAAAATCAAAAAAGCCCTGCAAATTAATGCAGGGCTTTTTTCTCCTTCTGAAAACAAGCTGTCTAAATTCCGGCTGTTTTAATCACAATGCCTCTCTCCCTCTCTCCCCGGTCCTTATCCGGATCACCTCCTCCAGGGCATATATAAATATCTTGCCGTCGCCGATCTCACCGGTCTTTGCATTTTCCTGGATTACCCTGAGTACTTCGTCAACTTTGTCTCCAGCCACAGCCACTTCAATCTTGACCTTTGGAAGAAACTTCACCTCATATTCCACGCCCCTGTAGACTTCCATGTGTCCCTTCTGCCTTCCGAATCCTTTGACCTCCGTAACCGTCATACCCTGTATGCCTATTTTATTCAGGGCGTCTCTTACCTCGTCAAGTTTGAAATGCTTGATAATAGCTTCTATCTTTTTCATTTCTCCTCCCGTTCAATTTTTGATGCTCGCATGTTATATTTTTACACCTTTTGCAGATGGGTGTATCTGGAAATCGGGGTATGCCTCCACACCGTGCTCCCCGATATCAAGCCCTTCAATCTCTTCTTCGCTGCTTACCCTTAATCCGACAGTCGCCTTTATCACTTTAAATAAAATAAACGCAGTCGGAAATACCCACAGAAAAGCGGCGGCTATGCCTAACAACTGCACACCGACTATTTCCAGGGTAACGCCATCCGCGTTAAAGAGTCCTGCCGCAAGTGTTCCCCATGCTCCGCAGACACCGTGCACCGAAACAGCTCCGACAGGGTCGTCTACCTTGAGCGTCTGGTCAATAAACACCACTGAGAGCACAACGATGATCCCGGCTATGAATCCGATTATAATGGCGCTTCCAGGAAGCACATTGAAGCATCCGGCTGTTATTCCCACTAAGCCCGCAAGCGTGCCGTTTAATGACATGGTGGCATCAGGTTTTTTAAATTTGACCCATGACATCAGCATTGCTCCGATTGCGCCGGACGCTGCCGCTAATGTTGTATTGACTGCTATTATCGCCATATCCGTAGTTGCGGCTGTTGTGCTTCCGACATTAAACCCGTACCACCCGAACCAGAGGATGAATACGCCCAGTGCGCCGATAGTGACGTTATGTCCCGGGATAGCCTTGACCTCTCCATTGACATACTTCCCTATCCTCGGGCCGACTACGATAGCTCCTGCAAGGGCAGCCCAGCCGCCGACCGAGTGAACAACGGTTGAACCGGCAAAATCAATAAAGCCCAGTCCTTCCAGCCATCCCGAACCTTTAAAGAGACTTCCCCATGCCCATGAACCGAACACAGGATAAATAAGGGCGCTTATTACCACGGAGTACAGGAGATAACCTATGAACTTTGTCCGCTCTGCCATGGCTCCTGAAATAATGGTGGCGGCGGTAGCGGCGAAGACCACCTGGAACATCCAGAACGTCAGCGTCCACGGGTCTTTATCCGCAGCAAAGTCGCTGAGAAAAAAACCTGTTGTGCCGAACCATCCTGTTTTTGAGACTCCAAACATTATCGCAAAACCAATAGCCCAGTAAGCGACAGCGCCTATTGACATATCCATCAGGTTTTTCATAATAATATTTGCCGCATTCTTTGCCCGTGTAAAGCCGGCTTCTACCATTGCAAACCCTGCCTGCATAAAAAAGACCAGGAAGGCTGCAACAAGGGTCCAGAGGAAATCAGCATTTGTCTGCACTGTCCGGATCGCTTCGGCATTGCCCGCAATCGTAGGCAATGCCTCTTCAGCAAAAACCGTTATTGAACCTGTTAACGTCAAAGTTAACACTATAAAAATTATCCATCGTTTCATTTGATAGACCTCCTTTATTTTGATTATTTTGCCGCCTGTAGACGGCAAATACTTTTTGAAATTTTTTCAGATTACTGCCTGCGACCATCTTTCATACCCTTTATTCCCTCCCTTCCTGATTCCATATTTTTTTATTTTGTATCCAATCATTCTCTCGGTAATCCCAAGCCTTTTCGCCGCCTGTATCTTGATCCAGTTACATTCCTTAAGCGCCCTGGTTATTTCTTCTTTTTCTATCTTTTCTATTTTGACTGTCAGAGAATCCATAGTATCTGATATGGGATAGATGCTAAAAGCATGCCAGGTTGCAACTTATTGAAACTAAAGAAAATTACAGCTATTAATGGCTACGATAATGTAGCGTGACATACAATATTGTAGGGCAATCTTGCTTGTTTATGAAGTCATGCAGGGTGAAATAAAACGGGTTAAGCAGGAGACTTCTTTTGAGGGTGTACCGGGGGGCTGAATTATTACAAATCAATGAGATATTTATAAAAGAAAATGATCGCGCAGGAGAAAGGCACGGATGACCTGGGTGTTGAAGCTCTTGCAAGCATTACCTTTCTAAAATATTCTGTTGAGCTTCGTTATAAACATGACATGGATTTCAGTTCACAAGGGGGCATTGAACTTGTGAAAGAGGAATTACCCCACATTCATATGAGTGATGCGGTGAAGCATTTGCTGTTTCCTCATAAGCCGCACGGGCGTAAATCTGTTGTAAAGGGAAGAAGGCAAGCCCCGTTAATTTCTACAGGGATACAAGGGGGTAATATTTCTATAAAATTGCATCAGGACAGAGGTGAAAGCGGGGGGATACCCAGGTCTTTTCTGGCAAAAAACCTGCCGCGAACCGTACTTTCCACAGCAAACGCAGCTGAAAGCAAAACCGCCTTGATGGCAAAGCGGGAAATGCAATCATGGCGAATATTGCTTCTTGAGCCATCCGCACTTAGGCGTTCGGACAAGTTCAACGCACCTGATAAATTAGCATCAGATGGCTCACATCTTCCAGCGGCGCTTTACCGTTTGTCAAAAACAAAAAGATGGAATGGGGGGAGCAGTGAGGTTGACGACGCACGGGTTTATTCTCAAATTACCAACCGGCTATCTGAACTTATTGACGATGTATCCGAGATTAGCATAGACATAGACGAAAAACGAGAACTTCTTACCTTGGAGGTCAAAGATAAGGAAGGCACGTCATATTCAGCCCGAGATATTTCTGATGGCACTCTTCGATTTTTGGCAGCAGCCGTAATAGAGATGGATTCAGAGTCTCAGGGTCTGCTTTGTTTGGAAGAGCCGGAAAACGGGATACACCCGAGTCGCATTCCTGCCATGTTAAGGCTCTTGCAGGATATCGCTGTAGATGTTAATGATCCTATTGGCCCCGAAAATCCACTCCGGCAGGTTATCATCAATACCCATTTACCATCTGTTGTTGCGCAAGTTCCCGATGAATCTCTCTTGATTGCGGATTTGAAGGAAATGCTCATTGAAGGACGTCGCTTTAGAACTGCACAATTTTGTTGCCTTCCCGCTACTTGGAGAGCCAAAAAACAGGAAGCCCCAAACGTTGCTACCAAAGGAGACTTGCTGCCTTATCTTAATCCGATCGCTCCTCCTGACGTAGATGATATAATGCCTTTAAGAAAGGGCACAAAAAAAGTCCGCCGGGTCGTAGACAGGGAGGATTTGCAGGAATAACCGGTTATTTTGAGGGTGTTGTGATTGAGGAGCAGCCGAAGACGACCTGAAGATGAGATGTGAAAACGGTATTTTATTTTTGTGCGGGTTATAGTCAAGTATGGTGGAGGCGCCGGGAATCGAACCCGGGTCCGGAAGTACTACTTCTGAGCGTCTACATGCTTATCTTACCTTTTAAATTTCAGAACCGGAAATGCCGGCAAGAAGGCCTTTCTGATTCCAATCCCTCTTGATCTTGCCTGAAGAACAAGGGCAACCTCTTCAGACCAGCCTGCTTGTCGACGCTTCTTCTGAGCCGCAGGCATTATCAGGGAAGCGCGTCGCTTTTTTAAGCGGCGAGTGCCAGTTCGTTGTTGGCTTTTGTGTTTTTTTCTGCCTTTTTACGTGGTGACAGAGCCACGGCATGCAACTCAGACCTCATAACCCCCGTCGAGGCCAGTCGCCCCCTTCTTTACATACTTTGTACCTACCTGAATAGTTACCATAATTTATTATATCATAATCATACATGTTAAAAAAGCATCTGTTACAGGCTGCTGACAGTCATCAATTTCAGCAATTCCCGGTGAATTCCCAAATGTCTGAGATTGCTTCGCCTCGCTCGCAATGACAAAACAATTTTTTGCAAACTGTCATTGCGAGGAGTGAAGCAACGAAGCAATCTCCTGAGATTCTCACCGTGAATTGCTGCATCAATTTTAATGCATTTGCATATTTCAGATAAATATTTGTAAAATTTATCTACATCTGCATTATTCACTTTGATTATTAAGGAGATTAAATATATGCCTAATAAGGCAGGCATGAAATGCAGGGAGTGCAGCGGAAAATTAAATTTAAAAATCGGGTGAAAAAGTGTTCATTTGCGCTGCATGGATTGCGGCAGAAACTATTCTATAGAAGAATATATCAATGAAATGGACACGGCTTTCTGGGAACAATTGTCTCTTCGTTCATGTGACAGGGTATAATTTTTTGCATTAATCCCTTCCTGCCCGGCATTGCTTTTTCCATGTCGCGTATTGACAATTAAAAACATTTTAAATTATCATATTATGTTGTAATATTTTACAAGACACATAATTATAGAGAGGCAATATGAAAACTTTATTTGCTAAGAACACGGATGTTTTAAGGAAATGGCATGTCATAGATGCCGACGGTATGGTTGTAGGAAGGCTTGCCTCACAGGTTGCAAAGATTCTCAGGGGTAAAAACAAACCGATATTTACGCCTCATGTTGATACCGGTGATTTCGTTATTATCGTAAATGCAGGCAAGGTTCGCTTCACCGGCAACAAGCTTGAACAAAAGGCATACTACCATCACTCGGGTTATCCGGGTGGAATTAAAAAGGAAATGGCCAAGGACATAATGAAGAAGACTCCTGAAAGGATTATCTTTTCAGCAGTTCGCGGAATGCTTCCCAAGAATATACTCGGTAGGCAGCAGTTAAGTAAATTAAAAGTCTACGGCGGTCTGGAGCATCCTCACAAAGCCCAGGGTCCGGAGCCTTTAAATATTAATATTCAATAAGGAGTTTTCGAAATATGGCAGAAATAGAATATAATGCAACCGGCAGAAGAAAATCATCCATTGCTCAGGTATTCATGAAGCCCGGGACAGGCAATATCATTATCAATAAAAAACCGCTCAACCGGTATTTCCCTTATGAAACAATGAAAATGATTATCCAGCAGCCCTTAAATGTAGTTGCCGTTACCGGCAAATATGATATAACCGTCAGGGTTAAAGGCGGCGGATACAGCGGGCAGGCCGCTGCGATAAGACACGGTATCTCAAGGGCATTGCTATCGGTGAATTCGGATTTCAGGGGAAAGCTTAAAAAAGAAGGGTTATTGACAAGAGACCCCAGAGTGGTAGAGCGGAAAAAATACGGACAAAAAGGCGCAAGGGCACGCTTCCAGTTCTCAAAGAGATAATAATAATTTTGTATGTTAAAAGTTGCCATCTTAGGAGGAAGTGGATATACAGGTTCAGAACTATTACGGTTGCTTCTGAACCATCCGGATGTTGAAGTAACTGCCGTTACTTCCGAACGCTCTTCCGGTCTGTTAATTGCCGATACATTTCTCAATTTCAGAAACACTGCATTAAAATTCGAATCCTTAAATCTAAAAACCCTGATAAAAAAAGCCGACCTTTTCTTTCTCTGCCTTCCGCACAGGACTTCCCAGGATACTGTGGCATTCCTTCATAATGCAGGAAAAAGGGTTATTGATCTTTCCGCAGACTACAGGCTGAAAAGCGCAAAGGTGTATAAGGAATGGTACAAAATCCCCCACTTATTCTCACCCTTACTCAAAAAGGCTGTCTACGGCCTGCCGGAAATCCGGAGAAAAAAAATTAAAAATGCATCAATCGTAGCAAATCCCGGCTGTTACCCTGTGAGTGCAATACTTGGTCTTGCACCGGTTATGGGGGAAGATTTTATTGATACAAATTCAATTATTATAGATTCCAAATCCGGGACATCCGGCGCAGGAAGAAGTCCTGCGCAGCCGTTTATGTTCTGCGAGGTAAACGAATCAGTAAAGGCGTATGCTGTTACAGTTCATCGCCATACCCCTGAGATCGAACAGGAACTGAGTTATTTATCAAAGAAAAAAATTAAAATAATCTTTACCCCTCATCTTATTCCGATGGACAGGGGGATGCTCAGTACTGTTTACGTTCGTTTAAAAAAGAAGACCGCTCTCTCAACCGTTCAGAAAGTGTATAAGGAATTTTACAGCGGTGAACCGTTTGTCAGAATTTTAAAGAATGGAACATATCCCGCTACAAAGGCCGTTAAGGGAAGCAACTACTGCGATATATCAATTTTTCTCGATAACCGCTCCGGCAAAGGACAGACTCTTGTAATTGTAAGTGCAATAGATAATCTCCTGAAAGGGGCATCCGGTTCGGCTGTGCAAAATATGAATATCATGTACGGCTTTGATGAAACCGCCGGCTTGACGGTTTCCCCACCCTCTCCCTGATGAAAGAAGTTTCCGGCAACCCAGAAATTATCATCCCGGGATTCAAATTTGCCGGTATACCGGCAGGAATAAAAAGATCCGGGGAAAGAGACCTTGCATTGATATTTTCGGAAAGCCCTGCAGTCACTGCGGCGCTTTTCACGACCAATAAAATAAAGGCGGCGCCTGTAAAGCTTTCAATAGAGCGCCTTGCGACTCACAAAAAATGCCAGTCGATCATTATCAACAGTGGCAATGCCAATGCATGTACAGGCAGCCCCGGCTTAAAGAACGCCCGTGAAATGATAATTAAAACAGCTGAAGAACTCGGCATTGCCCCGGAGCTTGTATGTGTATCATCCACAGGTAAAATCGGCACCCCCCTTCCAATGGGAAAAATAAAAAAGGCATTGCCTGTATTAGTCAAAAAGCTCTCGCCTTTGTCTTTAAATCACGCTGCTTCTGCAATATTGACTACTGATACAGTTACAAAGTTATCTTCAAAAAAAGTAAAAATCGGGAGAAAAACAGGGATTATAGCCGGCATTGCAAAGGGGTCGGGAATGATCCGTCCGGGCATGGCTACAATGTTGAGCTTCATAGTCACGGATATATCAATAAACCGGACGGCGCTTTATTCAGCACTCAGGGAAGCGGTCAACAGGTCATTCAACAGGATAACCGTTGATAATGAAATGAGCACTAATGATACTGTAATGATGATGGCAAACGGCAACCTCAAGAACATTCCCGTAACAATGAGCGCTGCTGTTTATAATAAATTCAAAGGCGCATTGAACGATGTAACATATGACCTTGCAGGGATGATAGCTGAAGACGGAGAGGGCGCTACAAAACTGATTGAAATTATCGTCAGGGGGGCAAAGACTGAATCCGATGCCGGAAAAGTTGCATCATCGGTCGCAAATTCAATGCTTGTAAAAACCGCAATATACGGGCAGGACCCGAACTGGGGCAGAATCATGGCTGCAGCCGGTTATTCAGGGGCGGCAGTCGATGAGCGGAAAATCGACATTTATATTAATAAAATTAAACTTGCAAGCAAGGGGACAGGAACAAGTAAAGAGAGCGTTGCGAGAAAAACCCTTGCAAATAAAAAAATTCTTATTACTATTGACCTGGGTATCGGCAAAAAGACTACCGGGGTACTTACCTGTGACTTAACGGAAGAGTATATAAAGATTAATGCACACTATGGAACTTGACACAAATTGATTGCTCCTATATTGTAAGTTACATATTAATAAATTGTGTATAGAAAATTATGGGGGAGTGTAAATGAAAAAAATATTTTGTTTTTTTCTTGTGTTTTCTGTCTTTTTTATTACCTCGTTGCATGCACTGGATACGACAAAAGGGGAATACATTGTAGAAAAGAAAGATACCTTATGGGACATATCCAACGCCAACCTGCAAGACCCTTTTCTGTGGCCCAAGCTGTGGAGTGTAAATCCTCACATTGAGAATCCGGACCTTATATATCCGGGCACTAAAATAATAATCCCTTCTAAAGAAGAATTAATGCGCATGCCGATGAAAAAGATGCCGGTTTTTTTAAAGCCAAAAACCGGGAAGCCTAAAGCTAAATCCGTATTTAAATTTGTACCCAAAAGGCAACAAAAATATATTGTTAACAAGAACCTCTATATTGCAAGCGGTTGGATAGCAGACGAGTTCCCGGGCATCGGTGAAATAACTTACTCGCCGATGAACCGTCAAATTGTGGGCAAAGGCGACAATGTTTACATAAAAACCAATAAGGAATCGGTTCACGGGAATCGTTATTTCGCAATAAGGGATATAAAAACGGTCAGACACCCTGTTACGGGCAAAGGAATAGGCCATCAAATAAGAATAACGGGCATTCTCGAAGTTACTGGCAGGGACAGCAACATGACAAAAGCAAAAGTGACGGATTCCTTCCAGGATATTCAGATAGGCGATGCCCTGCTGCCTTATAAAGAGATGGAACCGCCCCTTGTTCTCGATAAGCCGCGAACTCCGGATGTGCAGGGCTATATCATAGAGACCCACACAAATTCTTATCTGATAGGCCCGGGAGATATTATCTTTCTTGACAAGGGACAAAATGATGGCCTTGAGATAGGCGATGTTTTTTCAGTTTTCTCGGAACGCCCTGCTGTACGCTCTATCGGCAAAATACAAATAGTATCGCTCCAGCCCTCTACCTCCGGAGCGGTTCTGTTAAATAGTAATCAAGAGGTTGCAATAGGGACAAAATGGGGACAGAAATAAACTGTCTCTCTTAAAATTATCGTACTAAAACGAAAACCCTATCTTCATCATGGCCAGTGTCTGACTGCTCTCAACTTCCTGGTCTATTGTTCCTATGCTCAGGTCCCCGATTGACTGGTCCTGAGTGCCTTCCGCCTCAATCCTTGTATACCCGACCGAAAGTGCTGCAAAGAGGAAAGACGTAAAGTCATAACGCCCTTCCAGGGAGAGTATTACTGCATTACCCTCCAATTTCCCCTTCGAAATCTTGTTTCTCAGGAGATGGTCATCTCTGTCTCTCACAAATACGTATGGGGCATAGCCAAGAGCCTGTTCAATGCTGAATTTATTAATGTTTAAGTTAGCGCCTATCCCTATATACGGGATATGGTATGTAATCTCATAAGTCAGCACCTTTCCATTTACAATGTCATGGCCTCCATCCGTCCCAAAGTAACTCTCATATGAAGGATACCATTGATCAAGGTCATAAACGTCATAGTTGTAATTTTCATAAATATATCCGTAATTCATAAACAACGACAAACCCGGTTTCGCCCCTCTTGTTTTATAAAATTCAAATTGGAAATTAATGTCAGCGATCCATGCATCAAGCTTTGCATCACTCTCTGAAAATATATCCAGTGAGTCCCTGCTGCAATACGGGCAGCCGTCTTCGTACCAATATCCCCAGTCCGAGTCTTCCATTTTGCCGGCATCATCGGAAATATTTTTTTTCACGTTTATCCGCACACTCCAGTTCTCCATCTCTATGGAAGAACCTATAGAGAGCATGTTAACGTCAAGTGGAAATTTCAGCTCGCTTATAGGGAAACGGTATTCATATGTATAACCGCCTGCAGAAGTTGATGTGCCGCCTATGCGGTATGTTGTATCCCCTCTTAATATTCCATTGCCCAGCGTGAAATTAAATTCCGGTTTTTCAGCATGTGCGGAAATTGCTACTGATGTAAAAAACAGCATAAATAATAAAACACTGAAGAGTTTTTTCATTCATATCCCCCCATTAAAATATTTATATACAGTTTTAATTAAGATGCTTGAAAATTTAACTGTTATTATACTTTTTTGTCCCTACAATTGCTATCTCGTTATAGTCGAATATGGCGGGGCGGGCTGTCGGCAAAGCTGACGGATTTAAAGAGAGATGTCAAAAAATATGGTAATCAACAACATACGCCTCCTCCTTGTCCGTCACTCTCCTGTTTAACATGTGCAGGCGTGCAATCAAACGGCCCATAGTGAACGGTCCGGTCTCCCGTCACTTTGAAATGCCCTGCAAAACGGGTCTCATTCAACATCGAAGCCGTGTTGCCGCATACAAGCGCCGGCTTTCCCGTAATAAATCCGTGATGGTCATCAAGTTCAAAGGCATGGGGACATCCGGGAATAGTTCCGAGATAGACCGCTGACTGGCCGTAATCCTCACAGGCATCTTCAAGGTTATCCAGTTTAAAAGCGCGTATTGTCATGGAGTAGAAGTCGACCATCCCGGCCTTTGCTTCTATTCCGGGATTGTCAAGGGCAATCTTTTTACTCAATACTACACGATGGTCCGGGCAACCCATATCCCTTAATAATCTTCTGAAATCCTCAATATACATTGCGCCTCCAAGGCATTCACCGTGAAGCAGGGAATCATTTGTTAAATGTTCAGGCACCCTCCTTCCTGAAAAGACATCGGAAAAATAGAGTTCACCACCGGGCTTCAGTATACGGAATATCTCCGAAAACACTGATCTTTTGTCAGGGGAAAGATTAATGACGCAATTTGATATCACTACATCGACCGAATTGTTTCCAATCCCGATCTCTTTCAGGTCTTCAATGAATCCCTTCCTGAATTCAACATTCGGCTTTTCATAACCGAACCTCTTCATCTGTGCATCAAGATGTCTCTGTGCAACCTCAAGCTGTTCATACGTCACATCAACACCGATGACAAACCCCTTCGGGCCGACAAGGTGAGATGTTACGTATACATCCCTGCCTGCGCCGCATCCCAGGTCAAGGACCACACATCCCTCAACTGCGTCGGGAATAGGAGACCCGCATCCGTAAACCTTTGTAAGGATTTCATCGTCAATCTTGTTTTCTATAGCGCGGATATAAGAAGACAATGTCTCATCAGTGCATTTGCAAGTGCTGGTCTTCAGGTCTGTTTTACCTTGCAGTACCTTGCCGTAATACTCTTTCACAAATTCGGTTTTCCCTGAAATATCTTTCATGTAATTCTCCTCAAACATAAAGAAATATAGTAATAGTTCAGCTCCCTCATCCTTTGCATTACCCACAAGACCGAACAGAACCTTCCCTTTTCCTGAGGGGGCGAGGAATTATTAAACAAACTCTAATTTTACCATAGAAGGGGTTTGGGATACTTGACCTGAAAGCTGTAATAGCATCAACGAGGAATCCGGAAGGATTTCTTCTTTCGGTGGGTTCTTATGATTGGCAAGGGGACCGCCGGGATCATAATCGGGTTTATCCTCATTGCAGACCTCGGTATTCAACAGGTGAATTATGCTGAAGAGACAAACATTGCGCCTGATGCAGCAAACTTCCTCGGCAAATTCAGCGGTTACCTTTCCGAGGTTGCCGAAGCAGTGAAACCCTCTGTTGTCAACATATCAACCACAAAGACGGTCACCATGCAGCAGAGCCCGGCAGCGCAGGCGCTGAAACGGAATGACGTGATTCAGGAAATAAACAAAAAGGTAATCAAAAACACAAAAGACTATGAAAAGGCGGTTTCGAAGATAGGCCCCGACGACACTGTGCTTATCCTGGCATACAGGGCGGGCGGATACATTTATATAACAATAAAACCATGATGATATAAAGGCATCAACATGTAAAAGGCGCTTGGCCACAGATTATTCCTCCCGGACGTTTTACTTTCAGGGAGTATCAGGTCAGGGGCCGTGAATCTATAAGACCTGGAATTCGCGTATTAACCCCAGCATTATCAATACAATCAGGCTGACGGCGCACGCGCGATATTCCCGGTTTTTCACCCACTGGGTTAATGACCAGTTTGACAGAATATTTGCGGGTATTTTTTTGGGAAAGAACAATGAAGTCCGCTTAGCATAACTGAGCCATTCTTCCCTGAATTTCCGGCGGAGTTCCAGTTCTTCATTGCGTATTGCCGGAAGATAAAAGAGGAGAAATATAATCAGTATAAACCAGATGTTTTCATTATCGCCTATAATAATGCTGAAACCGGTCATCATTAAAAATGAACCGATGTACAGGGGATGCCTTGTAATGGTATATGGTCCATGAGTAGCTAATTTTTTACCCTTATGTATAGCGCCTGCCGCCCATGACCTGAGAGAGATTCCCAGCAAGACAAGAATTAACCCTGATGTTCCCCACAAGTCCTGAAAACTGACAAGGTCACGGGGCCGCACTCCTTCCAGTATGTCCTCGACTATAAGGAGTAATACGAGAATGGTGGTAAGCCTTATCCGGTTGCGTACAAAGAAATCGGATAGTCGTTGAATTGATGATCGTGTTTCCATCATATTTATTGTTATTTTTCAACCCCCGGTTTTTTTATAGGATTATAACAGAAAACCGTGTATTATGCCTTATTTCAGATAACTATTCCGGCAGGCACAAAGGCACAAAGTGAAGAAAAAGTGAAAAAGAGGATGAAAAACTTTTCTTGTGTTTCTGTAACCCTTTGCGCCTGAGCGCTTGCCAGGGGTTTATAAATTATTATAACCCGGATAATAACGAACCTGCGGCTTCATCTATCAGAAAAATCAGTTTCCCTGTTTGTGGTTTGACCATTGCCGCCGGCAGTGAAGTGTTTTCTTCAATGACCTTTTTTATTATTCCGGCCTTATTTTCCCCGGTTGCGAGGAAAATAATGTTTTTTGAATTGTTGATTACAGGGAGGGTCAGGGTTATCCTTTCTCTTTTTGATTTGTCGGACGGTATAACGGCAACTACGTCGTGCATAGTCTCTTTCAGACAGGGGGAGCCAGGGAAAAGAGACGCTGTATGGCCGTCCTCGCCTATGCCAAGCAGAACGAGATCAAATTGAGGCAACTTTTTGTGTGATGATTTGAAGTAAGAAATCAAGTCTTCCTCGTATTTTGCCGCTGAAGTCCGGGGTGTTAATACGGATGTCAGAACCGGATGAATATTTTTTGCCGGGATGTTCACATGCCGTAATAATATCCGGCTTATCATATGATAATTGTTTTCATCACTTTCATACGGCACAAAACGTTCGTCGACAACAAAAACATGTGTTTTATTCCACGGCAGAGTCTTTTTCTCAGAGAGTTTCTGATAGAGCGTCAGCGGGGTTTTCCCCCCTGATAAGGCAACAGTAAAGCATCCCTTGCCTTGTATTTCTTTTTCAGAAATTGCATCCCATTTTTCGATGGCAAAATCCGTCATCCCGTCTATATCTTTGAAAATACGAATTTCTTTGATAATATCAGTCATAATATCCGCCAGCAACGGCCTTCACTCTCTATTAATTCATTTGCCTTTCCAGGGCCCCATGTGCCGGCAGGATAATCAGGGAACTCCGGCGCACGGGTGTTTTCCCATCTTTCGATTATCGGATCAACCACCGACCACATTGCCTCAACCCCGTCCTGCCGCGCAAAGAGCGTCCGGTCTCCTTTCATGCAATCAAGCAGCAGACGTTCATAGGGTAACGGGAAATGGACATGACCGTGAAGATCCCTTTCATAATTGAAATCCATATTCACCGGATAGAGTTGATTGCCGGTGCCCGGGTGTTTTACGCCGATGTGCAAAACGATCTCTTCATGAGGCTGTACTCCAAGCACCAGGAGGTTCGGTTCTCTTATTCCGCATTTTGAACTGAAGAGCCTGAGGGGGGACTGCCTGAAATGTATACTTATTTCAGTAAGGCGTTTTTTCAGCCGCTTCCCTGTTCGGAGATAGAACGGGACGCCTGCCCATCTCCAGTTATCTATATAAACCTTGCCCGCAAAAAAAGTCGGCGTATTTGAATCAGGAGCAGTATCTTTTTCATTACGATAGCCGATAACTTCTTTACCGTTTATCCTCCCGGCATCATACTGGCCGCGCACTGTAAATTTGTCGATGTACTCTTCATCCATGGACCGGATCGTGCGGAACACTTTTACTTTTTCATCGCGAAT
>DRDE01000249.1 GCA_011040095.1 Nitrospirota bacterium | reverse complement strand
TCGTCCGTATCCTCTTTGCGTTTAA
This sequence comes from Nitrospirota bacterium, assembly GCA_011040095.1. Taxonomy (GTDB): domain Bacteria; phylum Nitrospirota; class Thermodesulfovibrionia; order UBA6902; family UBA6902; genus BMS3ABIN06. The sequence continues at coordinate 3,636 of DRDE01000249.1, read as the reverse complement.
TGAGCGCCAGATACAGGGAATACAGCAGCGTACGGAACTGAATGCCGCGCAGGCGAACGGTCAGATAAATGCCCGTTCCCACAAGCAGCGTAATTAAAGGCACACCCCACACCCAATCTCGAATCAGTTCCAGGGCCGTAATCAATTGGTCTTGCAAATGTGTTCTCCAGGATTATTTCCGTATTCGTTTCGAAGGGCAGCCTTTATTTGATCGGCTTAATCAATATAGGCATTCGGCAGATTTTTGTCAAGAATTTTAATGAAATTCTAAAGAAGGGGTAGAAAATGTTCGACCGGACAATGGCCGGAAAAACGGCATGAAAAAGAGCCCTAAAGCAGGCACGCTTCTGCCGCTCGGGTGTCTATGAAGCAAAGAAGTGTTGAATAAATTGGCCAGGCGATCGGACAGCTTGAAGTGTTTTTTCTTTTTCGGCAAACGCGTAATGCTTGCCGTAATCGCCGGTTTTACCTTGGGTATCCATAACTTTCCTCCTTGTTAAATTCAAGACGAAAAGTTGCTGCCCCTTATTAAAGCGATTTTGTTAAATTTATTGCACCTAAAAAACGGGTTATATAAAAAAGGAGGTCTTAAACAAGTGTAAAAGACCTCCTGCACAAAAAATATTAAGCCATATTTTTGATTTCTTCCACTACCTGTGGATTTGCCAGTGTGGTAATATCACCGGTATCTTGTTTATTTGCTATTGCGGCTAATACCCTTCGCATTATTTTACCTGAGCGCGTTTTAGGCATATCCGAAACTATCCAAACTTTTGCCGGTTTGGCAATCGGACCGATTTCACTTGCCAAAGTATCGGTAACTTTCTTTTCGAGTTCCGCGCTTGCTTTTACTCCAGGCTTAAGAGAAACAAATATATGCGGAACTTTTCCCTTAATTGGATCAGCAACAGGAACCACGGCGGCTTCACCGACTTCACTAACCATTAATGCAGCGGACTCTAACTCCTTGGTACCTAAGCGGTGTCCGGCGACATTAATTACATCATCGATTCTTCCGAGTATTCTATAATATCCGTCAGCAGCCTGGACAGCTCCGTCATTGCAAAAATATGGCCAATCATGCCAATCTTTACTTTTAGGATCTTTATTATACCTTTGATAATAGACCTGAACGTACCTTTCATCATCGCCCCAGATGGTCATCATTAATCCGGGCCATGGATTCTGAATACAGATATTACCTGCTTTCCCGCTTCCGGCAGGCAGTATGTTTCCCTCATCGTCATATATAATCGGATATATTCCAGGGACACCGGGTCCTGCACTCCCGGGTTTCATTTTATGAACAGCGGGTAAAGTGGAGCACAGAAATCCTCCCGTTTCTGTCTGCCACCAGGTATCAACGATTACGGCTTTTTTCTTCCCAACAACATTATAGTACCATCTCCAAACCTCCGGTTCAATCGGTTCGCCAACGGTAGTCATATGTTTAAAGAAATAATCATATTTTGCAGGTTCATCCGGTCCAACTCTTCTGAGTGCACGAATTGCGGTTGGAGATGTATGGAAAATATTGACATCTAGTTCTTCGGCAATACGCCAAGGTCTTCCCGGATCAGGATGAGTCGGTAAACCTTCATAAATTACAGATGAAGCTGCCAAAGCAAGCGGGCCATAGACAATGTAAGAATGCCCTGTAATCCAGCCGATATCCGCCATGCACCAATAAACATCTTCCGGATGAATATCCTGAATATACTTGGATGTACCTGTAACATAAGACATGTAACCGCCGATTGAATGCTGAGCGCCTTTGGGTTTACCGGTTGTTCCTGATGAATACATAATGAATAAGGTTGCATCCGCAGGAAGTTGTTCCGGCTCAACACGGGCGCGCTTATAATCTTTAAGTAAATCATTCACTATAAAATCGCGACCCTTAACAAGAGGTGTTTTAGCAGAATATTTTCCCGGATATCTCTGCCAAATGAGAACTTTGTCAACTTTCTGTCCCTCTTTCAAAGCTCCATCACAAGCAATATCCGCTTTTTCCTTATGATCTAAAAGACCTCCTCCGCGGTAATAAGAATCTGCTGTAATTAATACTTTGCTTTTCCCGTCAACAATTCTATCGGCACAGGCTTTGCCTGAAAAGCCTGAAAATACCTGTGAGTGAATTATTCCCAATCGTGCACAAGCCAGCATCGTTATCGGGAGCTCCGGAATCATTGGCATATGCAAAGTAACCGTATCGCCGGCTTTGAGTCCGCAAAAATCTCTCAGTAAAGCCGCCATTTCATTTACTCTTACATATAGTTCTTGATAGGTTATGTGCTGGATAGGTTCATTCTCCGGCTCCGGGACAAAATGGAGTGCGGTTTTATTTTTATACTTCGGCAAATGTCTATCGATACAATTGTAGCTGGCATTTAATTTACCGCCGATAAACCATTTGAAGAATGGAGGATTACTCGAATCCAGAATTTTAGTATAAGGTTTGTACCAATCCAGCATATCCGCATATTCTTTGTAACAATCCGGAAAATTTTCCATGCTAAAGCGCTTTAACACTTTATCATCTTTTATATTAGCCTGAGCAATAAACTCTTTGGGAGGTTCAAAATAACCTTCCTCTTTCCAATGAACAGCTATCTGTGCTTCCGATACTTTTTCATTATTCTTTTCACTCATAGCTTAACTCCTCTTAAATACTTTTATCAATAAAAATTGAATTATCCAAGTGGAAACAAGGTTTTTCCATAAGTTTCATTCAGCACCTGACCAAGTCCGGCATATATAGCAGAGAAACCACAGAAAATACCTTCCCATCCGGCAATTGTTGTAATCAGACTACTCCCGGTTGCTTCTCCTATTGCCAATAGCCAAAACAATATCCATAAAGTGAAGAAAACTACTTGAATCGCCCTATTATGCTTTAAAGTAGCAATCCACAGAATAAATGTGAATAAGCCCCATAAAATAAGATATGCAACCACGCCGCCTTTAGAAGCCGCGCTAAACCACCCTAATTTAGGAATTATAATCAGGAAAACAAAAGATTCCCAAAACAAACCATACGAAAGAAAGGCAGTCAAACCGAATGTATTTCCTTTTTTCCATTCCATCCATCCGGCAAAAATTTGAGCCAATCCTCCATAAAACAAACCCATTGCTAATATCATACTCCCTAAAGGTATAAGATGAGCATTAGCAACATTGAGAAGAACGGTTGTCATACCAAATGCTGTCAGTCCTAAAGGCGCAGGATTTGCGGAAGAATCTGCAATTTGCATAATGTCAGACATGTGACCTCCTGTTATAATTAGTTGAACTGTATTTAATTAAACTTTTTAATTTTCCCTCATTTTCGTTTAATATGAATTATAATATTTGATATTAAAATTTGTACAAAGTACTAAAGGCAATCTGTGTACCGCTTACGGTTTTTTCCGTTAAACCGTATGTTAATTTACTCTGAAGTAATTCAAAACCATAAGCAAAAGGACCTGTTTTATACCGGAGCATAAAGCTTAACAGATTTTGGGTTAACCTTGGGTTCGGGAAAATTGCCTTGGCTTGAGCTTTATCGACATTTTCAAGCCCGTAAAAACCATATACGCCCCAATTTTTGGTAAAATTATACCCAAGTTGAACCCAAAGACCGACAGATGAAAG
>DRDE01000248.1 GCA_011040095.1 Nitrospirota bacterium | reverse complement strand
TTGGGGCTATCCTCTATCAAAGGATTTCAGGAGGTTATTATACAATGGCTAAAATACCCAGTCTGCCCGATATTCCGGAAGAACAACACAGCCCGTTAGTAGTTGAATTGCTGGAGGCAATCCGTTATCAAATGGAGGTTATCCAGGGACTGAGGGATGAAATTGCCGTTCTCAAAGGAAATAAACCCCGACCGGAAATCCCCCTTCATAACAATGCAAGTGAAACAGATATTCGGGAATATGTCAAAAGACGCAAAATCAGTGGGGGAACCCGCAGTGATGCCGGCAGAAAATGCCGTGATACTTTCACAAGCCTTAAAAAAAACATCCCGAAAATTGAACGTCTCCTTTTGGCTATATCTCAACGATCGAGTAGCAAGTCTTAATGCCTTATCTCATTTGAATCATTTAATGCGTCTACGCTCTCCTTCCTCAAGTTTTTGAGATGTTACCAAGAACCTGTTTGTCTCCTTATTTTATAATGCTTTTCTTCGCGCCCTTCGTGTCCTTCGTGGTTATATTGGAGTTTATGCGCAGGCTCTATACAGCAATGGCTTCAATCATCTTCCATTTATCGGAATTATGAGAAGCCTGCCATAAATCATATTTTTGCTGTAAGTTAAGCCAAAGCTCAGGCGTGGTCTTAAAAGCTTTTGATAGCCTGAGCGCCATGTCCGGGGTGATAGAACCTTTCTCATTCACAATTTTCGATAATGTCTTTCTGGATACACCAAGAGTATTTGCCAGTTCCGAAATAGTTAATGATAACGGTTCAATATAATGTCTTCTTATTATTCCACCTGGATGTGTTGGAGGTCTTTTTCTAATCCTCATAATTAACGCTTTCAGCGTTCCCTTCTTTAAAGCTAAATGTTATTCTCCAATTTCCTGAAACTTTGACAGCCCAGATTCCTTTCTTTTTGCCTTTCAATTGATGCAAGCCGGAACCGGGGTAATTCATGTCATTAATATCCACAACAGAATCAAGTCTATCTAAAATATCCGCCAATTTCTGAGTATGTTGTGGCGTTATGCCTTTTTTTGTGCCATCATAAAAATAGTCTTCCAGTCCCTTGTGTGCAAAGCTTTTTATCATTAATTATTAGTGTAACCGCTTGGGTTACATATGTCAATGGTTTATTTCTGAATATAACGCCTTCATGACTGACGAGTGCCTGTAGTATGTTCGCTTCCTGAAAATTCGATTGCATACTTGAAATAAATAAAACCCAAAAAGTCACTGGTGGCGCTCGTTCAAAGTACGTTATGTTATGATTCAGTAATATCCGTTATCATTTAATCAATGAATAACTATAATTGTTGTTGCCTTTGGGCTTTAATTTTAGCTTCTATATCTTCGAATAATATTTTTATAACATTATTGGCTTTAACTAAATATACAGCCTTCGGGTAGTTGGAAGTTAAAATTATGTCATTCGTCATATAGTCAATAAACTGTATAGTAAAATTATCAAATACATAATAGCTTGCGCCCTCAATACCCCCAATTGCCTTTATTCCTCCTTTAAAATGTGATTGATCGTAATTAGTGTAATCAAATTTCACAAGGATATCTGGTATCTCTTTCATCTTTTCATTTACAGGCTTAAACCCCAACTTAATCATTTCATGAGTAATCTTACCTTTTAATGCTAAAGGATCAACCCCGGCATTATATGGGCTGAATGTAAATTTTTTTATTTCAGTTAAGTCTGTATTTTCAGGGAGATAAGTATAGTCGTGCGTTGTTGCACAGGAAATGGCAAACAAATTGAGGATAATTATCAAAACCCAAATCTTCTTCATTTTAATCTCCTTTAACATAACCAGTTAGTATACAGAGGCTCTTGCAAAAGTCCCTGCAAAATGACCTGTGTCGTCATACCCGTGAAAACGGGTATCCAGAAGTTTTTGTTTTTAAAAGAAACTGGATTCCCGATTACTACCTCGGGCATGACAAAACAAGACTTTTGCAAGCGCCTCAATTTGTAGTACAATACCATGCCGGGCAGAGCGGGAAATCGTTAAGATAACCCCGGAAATATAAGCAGAGGCAGACGCTGAACCAATACCGGAAAGATATTAAAGAAAACTTTGAATTTTGGATTAATGATAGCCGCGGCCCGATAGAAAGCGCTTGACCGGTTTTTTACCTGAAACAGCGCCGGATGCGCTGATTCCGATAACACACACATTATGTCATTATGAATTAAAGGAGGCATATTTTTATGTTAGAGGGTGGAATTACGGCCATCAATGAAAAAGTAAATCAGGAGAGCGCATTTGTGCACAGCCTGGTAACCGAGATCGAGAAAGTCATAGTGGGCCAGAAATACCTTATCGAGAGGCTCCTCATAGGCCTGCTCGCTGACGGGCATATACTGATAGAGGGGGTGCCGGGGCTTGCCAAGACCCTTTCCGTAAAGGTATTGGCCGATGCTGTAAAGACAAAGTTTCAGAGAATCCAGTTTACTCCCGACCTGCTCCCCGCTGATTTGATAGGCACTCTTATTTATAACCCCAAAGAGGGAAGCTTCTCTACGAAAAAAGGCCCTCTCTTTGCCAACATCATATTGGCGGATGAAATTAACAGGGCGCCTGCAAAGGTTCAAAGCGCCTTGCTTGAGGCTATGCAGGAAAGGCAGGTTACCATAGGCGAAAACACCTTTCCGTTAGATGAGCCTTTTTTGGTCCTTGCAACCCAGAATCCCATTGAGCAGGAAGGGACATACCCCCTGCCCGAGGCACAGGTGGACAGGTTCATGCTTAAGATAAATGTCACGTATCCAAGCATTGAAGAGGAGCACAGGATCATGAAACGCATGGCTGTTACGGGCCGGAAAATTGAGGTGAGCGCTGTGATCGGGCCTGAAGACATAAAGCGGGCCAGGGGTGTGGTGAATGAAATATATATGGATGAGAAGATTGAAAAATATATCCTCGACATAGTTTTTGCCACAAGAGAGCCCGGCAAGTACAAATTGGATGAGCTTTCCGCTCTCATTCAATACGGGGCATCCACACGCGCAACCATATACATGGCAACGGCTTCGAGGGCGTATGCATTTATACGGGGCAGGGGGTATGTGACGCCCCAGGATGTCAAATCAATAGGCCCGGATGTTTTGAGGCACAGGGTTATTGTCAGTTATGAGGCTGAGGCTGAAGAGAAGACTTCGGATGATATTATCAAAAAAATATTTGAAGAGATAGAAGTTCCGTAAAAGCGGCCGGCTGACGGCTGTCGGCAGTGAGCCTGTTAAGTCCTGAAGCTGAAGGCTGATAGCTAATCGCTGACCGCTTCTTTAGAATTATGATCCCCAAAGAGATATTGCGCACAATACGCAGGATACAGATAACCACTTCGCGAATGGTTACGGATGTGTTCGCCGGCCATTACCATAGTGTATTTAAAGGCAGGGGGATGGAGTTTGATGAAGTCAGGGAATACCAGCCGGGAGATGATATACGCTCGATTGACTGGAATGTGACTGCGCGCACAGGACAGCCTTTTATAAAGAAATTCGTGGAAGAAAGGGAGTTGACGGTCATGCTCCTGCTTGACATGTCCGGGTCGTCTTATTTCGGAACAGTCAATCAACTCAAGAGCCGCTTAGGCGCTGAACTCTGCGCCTTGTTAGCCATGTCCGCAGTCAGGAATAATGATAAAGCCGGGCTGATTGCCTTTACCGACAGGATAGAGAAGTTCGTGCCCCCGGCAAAGGGGCTGGGCCATGTGCTGAGAATTGTAAGGGAAGCGATATACCATGAGCCGGAGGGGAAAGGCACAGATATACCTGCTGCACTGGAGTATCTGAACAGGGTCACAAACCGCCGTACGGTTGCCTTCCTGATTTCCGATTTTCATGCGGATGATTATAAAAGACCTCTCTCAATCGCGAACAAGCGGCATGATCTGGCGGCAATGTCCATTACCGACCCCCGTGAAATGGATTTGCCTGATATCGGGATCATCAATCTTGAGGATGTTGAGACAGGAAAGGGCTTTTTGGTGGATACCTCCAGCCGCGTGGTAAGGGATGATTACCACCGCAATGCAGAGAGGATATTTGATGAAAGGCAGAGGCTTTTCAGGTCAATAAATGTCGACCACATTGATATTCGCACCGACATACCATACACCCGCGAGTTGTACAGGTTTTTCAGAATGAGGGAAAGGAGGGTATAACAATAAAGGCGC
>DRDE01000247.1 GCA_011040095.1 Nitrospirota bacterium | reverse complement strand
CGGGCAAGTTCCGTAAGCAGACGCATTGTCTCGTTATTAATAATATTCTTTGAATAATCAACCAGCATGTCTTCAAACCTGAGAGAAAACCCGGAAAACCTGTCGGGATCATTATTAAACATATCCCTTATGCGCCGGTCTTTCATAATATCAAAATGGCTTTTAAGTTTTTTCCAGGAAGAAGTTCCCGAGGGATTAATTTTATTAAGCACTATAACCTCCAATATTTATCTTAAACCTCTATTACTTCAGTGCGGGGTGGTTTCAGATTCGTCCAGAGGATCATCACCGAACCTGTTTGATCCGCGGGCGCCGGGCAGAAAACCGTTTTCGATTAACGCCCACAGAGGTCCGGCGATCGGTATGAAGTTTATCAATAGCCAGAGGGCTGATTTATTGCGATCGTGCCACCGCTTGGCCTGAACAGCCAGGTTGGGCCAGAAAACCCAGAGCATAAACATCAGTTGCGGCTTGCTGATTTCCGTAACATCATTATTATGACCGGTGAATAAGCCAATCACAATTGCTGCGCTTAGAACACAAAGATTAAAAAACCAGAAGGGTTTTCTGCTTATGCGTCCCTTAAATGAAAAGAGAAACCATATCCATTCCTTCTGCTTGTCATCCGGCTTGTCTCGTTTCATAAGTTATAGGATTATATATTAAAATCAGCATTTTGTCCAAAATGCCCCGTAAACTTTAAATTCGCCTGCAGTGACATGAAAGCAAGTCCTCTGCCCCTCCTTTACCAGGGAGTCGACAAAAATAAATTTATATCAAATAAAGGGCTGTCCCGCTTCGGGACAGCCCTTTATATTCAGTCTTCAAAAATCTCTCTCCCCTCACCCAGGGAGAAAAAACCTGCTGTTATATCAACGGGACGATCAGCAGCGCTACGATGTTGATAACCTTGATCATCGGGTTAATCGCAGGGCCTGCCGTATCTTTGTAAGGATCGCCGACTGTGTCACCGGTAACTGCCGCCTTGTGGGCATCAGAACCCTTGCCGCCGTATATCCCGTCTTCAATGTATTTCTTTGCATTATCCCAGGCGCCGCCTCCGCTTGTCATGGCTATTGCCTGGAAAAGGCCTGTGACTATAACTCCGATCAGCACTCCGCCAAGGGCCTCTCTGCCTAAAAGCACACCCACAAGTATCGGCGCTACAACAGGGATCAACGCAGGAACCATCATCTGCTTGATAGCGGATTTTGTAACGATGTCAACACATGCGCCGTATTCAGGTTTTGCGGTGCCCTCCATGATTCCCGGTATTTCACGGAACTGGCGTCTTACTTCTTCAACAACTCCGCCTGCTGCTTTACCAACAGCCTCCATGAGAAGCGCTCCATAATAGTAAGTAAGGATTCCGCCGATAAACAGGCCTGCCAGAACCATCGGGTTTGAGAGGTCAAATGTAAGTTCTTCGGAAAATGACCTTGAATATTCAGCAAACAGGACAAGAGCTGCAAGGGCAGCAGAACCGATAGCATAACCCTTTGTAACAGCCTTTGTAGTGTTACCGACTGCATCAAGAGGATCTGTTATGTTACGGATCTCATCAGGGAGATCTGCCATCTCTGCAATACCACCCGCATTGTCCGTAATCGGGCCGTAAGAGTCAATGGCCACAATTATTCCGGTCATGGAAAGCATTGAGACCGCTGAAAGAGCGATCGCGAAAAGTCCGCTTCCAGTGTTGCCGTCAAAACCACCGCCAAGCCAGTAGGCTCCAATTATGGCTGCCACTATAACAAGAACAGGCATGGCCGTTGATTTCATACTCACGGCAAGACCTGCTATGACGTTTGTACCCGCGCCTGTCTGACTGGCTGCTGCAATGTGTTTAACAGGATTGTGGCTTGTTGAAGTAAAATATTCGGTGATCCATACAATCAAGCCGGTCAGGATAAGCCCGATCAATGCAGCGCCGAATACACTGCCCGCAGTAAATCCGCCTGCCTCAGCCTCTGAAAGACCTCCTATAAATGTAGCGGACACTATGTAAAATGCGATTGCCGCCAGAATACCTGCCACGGCAAGTCCTTTATAGAGGGCTCCCATAATATACTGTTTCGGCCCGAGTTTGACAAAGTATGTCCCTATGATTGAAGCGATGATCGATACACCGCCCAGCATCAGGGGGAACTCTATCCACCCGCTTGTAGAACCGAAAATTGTCTTTGCAAGAAGCATTGCCGCAACGAGCGTAACGGTGTATGTTTCATAAAGGTCGGCTGCCATTCCTGCACAGTCACCGACATTGTCACCAACATTGTCGGCGATAACAGCAGGGTTCCTCGGATCATCCTCAGGAATTCCTGCCTCAACCTTACCCACAATATCAGCGCCTACATCAGCAGCCTTGGTATAAATACCGCCTGCAATACGCGCAAACACACTCATGAGAGAACATCCGAAACCGAGTCCGATAAGTGCATGAAACGTTTGTTCCCCGGCATACGCTTTGGCAATGTAATAATATCCGGCAAGGCCGAGAAGACCGAGACCTACTACCATTACACCGGTTACGGAACCGCCTTTAAAGGCAACTGAAAGCGCAGGCTGAATGCCGCCGTGCGCAGCCTGTGCTGTACGGACATTTGCGCGGACCGAGACCATCATCCCGATATAGCCTGCAAGCGCTGATCCGGCTACTCCGATTAAAAATCCCAGGGCAATCCATTTGCCGAGGAAGAATAAAAGCACAAACAAAACTGCAGCTACCATTGCAACTGCCTTGTACTCGCGCTTAAGGAATGCCGTAGCGCCCTCCTTAATCGCATTCGATATCTCCTGCATACGTTCATTTCCAGCATCCTGCTTTGTGATCCATCCTGCGGTCATCAGTGCGTATAACACACCCGCTGCTCCGCTGATGAGTGCAAATAAAATAGTACCACTCATTACACTTTACCCCCTTTTAATTGAAATTATTGGAATTTACGTGACTATTCTTCCTGTTTTGTTTCAGACCCGGCAGCAGCCGGAATTTCAGGTTTTGCCTCCTGCTGTACAACAGCCTGCTCTGCCTCTCTCCCTGAGTATTTCATAAAGCACATTGCCGCTCCCCTGTAAAACATGTGGGCAAGCTTTGAGAAAGGAAGATAAACAAAAAGAGAGAATACAGAGACCAGATGTATAAAATAAATGGGATAAGCTATAGGTGCAACACCAGCTATTCTCATCATCTGTGCAAGAAATCCGGAGAGCGCTACGGTGCCTATGATCCCTATTAAGAGCCAGTCGAAATAGCTTCCCACTCCTAATTTTTCCGCATTTTTAAATCTGTTATTCATCATAAGTAAAATACCTGCTATCAATCCGATTGCGCCTGCATTTCCGAACAATTTAATGAGGAATCCTTTCTGAAAGCTAAAAGGAGAGTCAATACCAAGAATATCAATGTAAAGGACTCCTATTGCCGTAGCAATACCCAGGGCAATAAAACTGTAGAAGACCAGAAGATGTGAGGTAAACCTGTCGGCGCTCACGTCGCAAGACTTGAATTTCTGATGCCCTGCAACTTCTTTTAGTGTCTCTATGACACTGGCCTTCATATCACCCGAATATACGCCATTGGCCTGTTTCATATCAGCCCAGAATTTCTTCATGCCCAGAACACCGACTGCAATTCCAAAGATCAGCGCAGGTGTAAAGACAAATTGAATAAAGTGAGT
>DRDE01000246.1 GCA_011040095.1 Nitrospirota bacterium | reverse complement strand
TGTTAGTTACATCTATAAGATGGATATTTTTCATAGGAAGAATATTTAACCATATTTAGCCCTTGATTTACAAGCATCCCGTAAGGGGAAGTGGTTGACAGCGCAACTATATATATTATAATTTAGATAAAATAAATCACCGTTATCTGACATTGAGCAGAGCGCAGAGCGGGTCTCTGCAGCAAGCCGCCTCGACTCTATGAAATCAAGCCGCTCAATTTACAGGTGATAATATCTGAATATATGAGTCCTGACAAGAATTTTATAATTGTAGTTGATGATGACCCTGATGTGCTTGAATCCCTGTCCGAGCTGCTTGGCGAGCACGGTTATCCGGTTATCCCTTGCAGAAGCGGGGAAGATGCGATAGGCCGGTTGCTCAATAATAACACAAGCCTCATACTAACGGATATCAGGATGCCCGGAATTTCAGGAATAGACCTCCTTGAAAAGATACACGCCATTTATCCGAATATGCCGGTAATATTAATGACAGGTTATGCAGAGCTGGACCTGGCTATAGATGCCGTAAAGCGGGGCGCCTTTGATTTTATAACAAAACCGTATACTACGGAATATCTGCTCCATACGATAAAAAAAGCTGATCGCTATACCGAGCTTCTGCAAATTGAAGAAGATTACAAATACAGGCTTGAGAAAACCGTAAGGAACCAGACTCAGGAGATATTCAGCCTGAGCAGGGAGGTGATAAAACGTTTAACCTCTGTCGCCGAGTTCAGAGACGTTGAAACAGGCGCCCATATATCAAGAATAGGCATTTACGCAAACAAGATTTCCGAGTTGTTGAATATGCCGATAGATTTTATTGATGCAATAACATATTCAAGCGCACTGCATGACATAGGGAAAATTGCAATTCCGGACAACATACTGCTTAAGCCGGGAATCTTTACCAGCGATGAGTTTGAGATCATGAAATCGCATACTTCAATAGGAGCAAGAATTCTTGCGGACTCTTCACATCACACTGTCCGGCTTGGGGCATCCATTGCGTTAACTCATCACGAGAGATGGGACGGCACAGGTTATCCCCGGGGCTTGAAAGGAGAAGAAATACCGATAGAAGGAAGGATAATTAATATTTGTGACCAGTATGACGCATTAATGAGTAAAAGGGCCTACAAACCGGCTATGGATCATGAGGAGGTTATAAGGATAATTACGGAAGGAGACGGGAGAACAATGCCCGAACACTTTGACCCGGCTGTCCTGGATGTATTCAGGAAACTATCCCGGACGTTTAAGGCGATATTTGACGCACACCAGGATTGATTCCGTCTCAACACCTCAATCATTCCCATCTCTTGAAAAGATTATGCATTACCCCTGCGCTGTCCAGAATCTTCCCTGTTACAAAATCCACAATTTCATCAATATCTTTCGGCCTTTGATAAAAAGCCGGAACAGGCGGGGCAATCTTTGCGCCCATACGGGAAAGCTTCAGCATATTCTCAAGATGAATAGAATTGAAAGGCATCTCGCGCGGGGCAAGGATAAGCTTCCGGCCTTCTTTTAATACAACATCCGCCGCCCTTTCAATTAAATTGTTTGCATACCCGTTAGCAATTCCTGACAGCGTTTTCATTGAGCAGGGCACAACAAACATGCCGCCGGTCAAAAAGGAACCGCTCGACACAGGCGCTGCAAGATTGTTCTCGCCGAAGTATTTAATTTTATCGGATGAATAAAATTGCCTGATATTCTTCTCTGTCTCGGCATCACTCTTTCCGGCCCAGTCAACGCCTGTCTCGATTTTGATAATGGAAAAGGCCGGGCCGGATATACAAAGATAAATATTCTCAACGGATTTAAGCAGCTCCTCTACAAGCCTGAGACCGTAAATCGAGCCGCTTGCGCCTGAGATGGCAACAATAAAGGATTTCATCTTTTACATTCTACATGAAAGTATAATCAAATTTCTCTCGGCCTTTGTAAGCGGTAATTGCAATTTCAGGGTTTCTCTGACTGCACCTTTTGCATAAGGTGATCTCTCTATTTTTTTTAACTCCTCTGAAACCTTCGGCCCTTTGCTCAATACGAGGATGCCGTTTTCCTTAACATAAGGGCATGCTGTCTTGAGGAACCCCTTGATGGAAAATGTAGCCCTTGAGACTATTACATCATAGTTTTTTTCAAGCCCTTTGCCCAGATACTCGGCCCTTTGCTCCAGGACATTTATTGCGGATAACTTCAGCAACCTGATTATATGCCTGAGAAACGCCGCTTTTTTCCCTGATGACTCAATAAGTGTAATGTCTGTTTCCGGCCTGATAATTTTAACCGGGATACCGGGAAATCCGGCGCCGGCGCCGATGTCGGCTAATTTCAGGGCGCCTTCCGGAATGGCCCGGAGATAAAGCAGGGAATCAAGGAAATGCTTGACGATTATATCCTCATCTGTCTTTAAAGCAGTGAGATTATATACCCTGTTCCATTTTTTAAGCTCTGAAAGACAGGTCATAAAGGCATTGATCTGTCCTTCAGAACAGGAGATGTCTATTTCTTTTAAACCTTTTTCAAAGAGAGAGATATTATCCATAAACAACAGAAGGGTTCACTTTACAGCGCCCACATGCACTGCTGTAATGCCGAAACTCAGCTTGTAATATTTAACATCCTGCAGGCCGGTTTCTTCCATTGCTTTTTTAAAGTTCTCCGGGGACGGAAAATTGAGCATTGAATCCGGCAGATACTTGTAGGCGCCTTTTTTGCCTGAAATAATCTCGCCAATAAAAGGAAGTATCCTGGTAATGTAGAAAACGTAAAGGGGTTTAAAAAACCTGTTTTGAACGCTTGTAAATTCAAGAACCACGACCCTGCCCCCGCTTTTGACAACCCTGCCCATCTCGCTTATGCCCTTTTTGTAATCCCGGACATTACGAATGCCGAAAGCGATTATGGAGGCGTCAAACGTATTATCCTCAAAAGGGAGAGAAGTGACATCAGCAAAGCGGACTTCTATCCTGTCCCGGCAGCCGGCATTTTTGACCTTTTCCCTGCCGAGTTCCAGCATACCGTCACTGAAGTCCACGCCTATGACTTTCGCAT
>DRDE01000245.1 GCA_011040095.1 Nitrospirota bacterium | reverse complement strand
ATATTGAAAAGACCGGATTCCCGCCTCGCTTCGCCTGCGGGAATGACATGCTTTTGAGTTTTTGGGTTATTTATTTTTGTCATACCCGAAGTTTGTAGTCGGGTATCCAGAACTCACTGAAAAGACTGGATTCCCGCCCAAAGAACCGCGGGAATGACGGCTCTATTGTTGAGTTTATACACAGACTCTAATTAATATGCCCCTTCTTTTCTGAACACCTCTTTTATAGTTCTCAGGAGTATAACAATATCCAGCCACAGGTTCCAATTCCTCACATACCATGAGTCAAGGGCAATTCTGTATTCATAGCCGGTATTGCTCCTGCCGCTTACCTGCCATAAACCGGTAATGCCGGGGGGTACACAGAAACAGAGCCCTGCATGCTCTTTATAATATTCCGTTATCTCTCTTTTTGTAACGGGTCTTGGCCCCACAAGGCTCATATTGCCCTTGAGGACATTAAAAATCTGCGGCAGCTCATCAAGTGACGTCTGTCTCAGAAATCTGCCGGTTTTCGTGATCCTCGGGTCGTTCTTAAGCTTCCAGTGCTGGTTCCATTCATCTCTTGCCTTGTCGCTGGTTTCCAGAAGACCATTAAGCCTTGGCTCAGCGTCATTGTACATGGTTCTGAATTTATAGCACCTGAAGGGTTTGTCGTTTTTCCCTCTCCGTTCCTGGGAGAATATTGCAGGGCCCTTTGAATTAATCTTTATGAGTATGGCAATTATGATCATCGGGATGGAAAGAACGATAAGAAAAACACAACTGACAATAAGGTCAAATAGTTTTTTCATGAGGATGTTTGCCGGCTGTGCAAGATTGTTTTTGACCTCAAGACCAATTATCTGTTCCTGGAAGAAGTGCTGGAGGTTTGTTCCGAGGACCGTTATTCCAAACAGGTCGGGAATGAGGAGAATATTCCGGGCCTTATGTTGAAGGTTGTTGATAAGGGAGATAAACTTTTCCTTTTCACAGCCGGGCATGGCTATTACAACATCCTGTATCCCGCACCTGCCGATATATTTTTGCGCCTTGTCCACTCCTGCGTGTATCTTGATTCCCCCGATTCTATTGCCTATCTTTTCCGGGTCGTCATCAAGAAAACCGACAACATTCAGGCCGAGATTCTTATCCCTCTTCAGTGCATTAAAGATAAGCTCGCCCGTCTTCCCGGCGCCGAGTATAAGAACCTTTCTTTTAAGCAGACCCATAAATATTAAAAGTTTCTTGGCATTAATCCTGACAACAGGAAGAAGGGGAAAGGAAATAACGCCCATGACGACCAATACGGTTCTTGATACCTGTTCGCCGATTTTGCCGAGATAAAGGATTGTAAACACGCCAAGGGTAGAAAAGAAAACAACCTTCCACAATATCTTTACCTCGTCCCAGAAAGAGAACCTTTTTGTATACAGACCCTCATATGCAAAGAAAAAGAGCCACACAGGGAAAACCCACCAGAAAAATGTGATGTCTATTTGAGGAAATTCCGGAAATTCAAGGAAATAGGGCAAGATGTCTTTTCTCAGGAATATTGCTCCCTGCAGTGCAGTGAAGACTGTTGCTGCATCAATCATAAAGAGTAAAATTATTCCAAAATATTTTCTGTTCATATTATTGCGGCTCTATAAAATATCTTTAAATGAATCAGCAATCAGGAGTTTGCTAAAATAAAAATCGTTTAAAGGGGGACTTAAGTTTAACAGCCTTTATCTTGCTCTTACATATTGCCAACCATACCCTGACTCTGCTAAAGAGTATAACAGTATCCAGCCGCAGATTCCAGCTAATCTAAAACCTCAAACCATGTCCTGACTGCGTTTATTGCGTAGCCCGGGTTTAATACCCCGCCCCTTGGGGCGTTCATTGCTTTTAAAGATACCCCGTCCGCTTGCGGCGGGGTAGTTCATTAAACCCATCAATTTTTTCCTGCAGTGTTTTTAATTTTAACTCTAAATAGTGTCTGTGTATAAATAACGCAAATGCTCAAAAGCATGTCATTCTCAAGCGAAGCGCGTCGGGAATCCTTCTTAAAGAAACGATTCCGGACAAGCCGGAATGACAGAAAAACGACAACTGTTTGAGTTTATACACAGACTCTAATTAGTGTCTGTTTATAAATTGCCGTTTTTTTGTTTTTGTCATACCCGAAGTCTGTAATCGGGTATCCAGAAGTCTTTAAAAACACTGGATTCCCGCCCAAAGGACCGCGGGAATGACAGCTTAATTATTGAGTTTATACACAGACTCTAATTAAAGTGAGTAAACTTTTTGTTTGTCTATTCCAAGCTCTTTTATTTTTTCCCTCTCTTCTTTATCAAAGTTCCGGTGAGACGTCCGCCCTATATATTGTGGCAACCGTTCACAGTTATCAGTTCATGGTTCATGGTTCATGGTTCATGGTTCACGGTTCACGGTTCACGGTTCACGGTTCACGGTTTTTAAATGTGTTATGTAACGCTTGAAGCATTTTTTAAATTGACTTTAATTCCTGAATGAGTTCTTTCGCATCCCTGTCGGATAATACCTTGACTTCTTTTTATATTCTTCCAATAACCGTGAACGGTTATATATTGTGTTTCTGAAATCGTGATTCAAGGATATTGAGATTGTTGCCATTTGTGTATATAATTTGTAATACTATTGATACACATATGAGACACGGAGGTGTTTTATGAAATTTATAACT
>DRDE01000244.1 GCA_011040095.1 Nitrospirota bacterium | reverse complement strand
CTGTTGTCAAAGGCCCCTCGGACTTAGCCTCTGCCGTGACAATGACCCGGAAGTCGGGTTTTCCTAAAACCGGGTATGAACCGAATGTCACGTCCTTATATTCTTTAACCACGGCATTTAAAATCTCCGCGATGTTTGATTCATGGCAATTCAGATAAAGGCGTTTTAAATGAAATGCCGGGCAGCGAAACTTTTCTTTTATAATGGAAAACTTGTTTTTCATATATTCCGGAATTCCAGGGAAGATGAAGATATTTCTGAATGAAACCACAGGGAATCTCATCTCTTCCCTAAAGTCGATCTCACTGCCCTCCGGCGCCTCGGTCATCTTTAAAACAGCGCTGTTAATTAAATCTTTATATCTTGAATACAATATGTTTTTGATTGCCGGGTTCTTTATAAGATTTACACCAAAGCCCTTTGCTATCCCGGCCATCGTTACATCGTCGTGTGTCGGACCTACACCGCCGGAGGTAAAGACATAATCATATTTTTCTGAAAATTCCAGGGCCTCCCTGCCGATTATATCGATTTCATCAGGGATAACGGATATGCGCTTGACATCAACTCCTAATTTCCTCAATTCACACGCAAGATAGAATGAATTAATATCCTGCACCTTCCCTGAAAGTATTTCATTGCCGATAATAATTATCCCGGCGGTTTTTGCGCTTTTCATAAAGATACTTTAGCAAAATTTATATAATAATTCTTCGGAGAGGGATGGAAATATTAGAATACCCTTTTGTTTTTTATGATACAACTTAAGGAAGTTTATGATATAGTTATAAAATAAAAGCAAAATCATTAAAATCTGTTATTATAAATGAGGTCGGTCGTGAACCCGGATTGCCGAAAACAAAAAACAACCTTGTTTCAAAATAAAGCTGATCTCACAAGTATGATTGAGGAATACGCAAAGGACTGGCAATTATTTATCAATACACTGCGCTATCCGGCAGCCATTATCGATATCGAATGCAATATCGTGGCAGCTAACAAAGAAATGTCTGTTTTATTCGGGGAAAATATCAATTCCACGCATACAAAATGTTACCAGGTATTCCATGGCGCCGACATGCCTGTTGAAAACTGTCCTATGGTAAAAGCAGAGAAGAGCTTCACCCACGAGGAGGCTGAAATATATGAGCCTTCCCTCGGAAAATTTCTGCGGGTAATGATAGATCCCATTATTGCAGATAAAAGACTTATAGGGGCCATTCATTATGCCCTGGATATTACGGATCAAAAGATGGCGGAAGAAAACAGTATTGATCTTGTTGAAATATATGCCAATTCAATAAATGAGTTAAAGGCCAGTGAATTGAGGGCGCAGAAAGGCAGGGACGCTTTTCTTAACATGCTTGAGGATATAAGCGAGTCATATAAAGAACTCGAGAATCTCTTTTTGAGATTTATACTGGTGATGGTCAATGCCCTTGATGCAAAGAGCCCGTGGACAAAAGGCCATTCTGAAAGGGTATCGATGTACGCTGAACAAATAGCAAAAGAAATGCTGATGGATGCGGATGAAATAAAGAACATCAGGCTTGCGGGATTGCTTCACGATATCGGCAAGCTGGGAATTTATGACTATCTCCTGGATAAACCCGGAAAACTCACAAAGGAAGAGTTTAATATCGTAAAGAAGCATCCTGCCCAGGGCGCAAGTATTCTTAAAGACATAACACAGTTAAGGGAGATAATCCCCTTTATCAAATACCATCATGAAAAACTTGATGGAAATGGATACCCCAATAAGCTTAAGGGCAAAAAAATTCCTCTTGGCGCAAAAATTCTTCATGTGGCGGACTCGTTTGATTCCATGACCTCGGACAGGCCGTACAGACCCGCGCCGGGAATTGAATATGCATTATCCGAGTTGGAGAAACATAAGGGCCCCCAATTTGATAATGATGTCGTGGACGCTTTCTTAAGTGTGCTGGAAAAATCATATATAGAGAGCGCTAATCTACTTTGATAATAACTTTCAGCGCTTTTTTTGATGCATACTGAAATGCCTTTATTCCTTCCTTCAGAGAAAACACTTTGCTTATGAGTGGATAAAGATCAATCTTTTTTGACTTGATTGCCTTTATTGCAGCCGGAAACGGGCCGCATCGTGAGCCGATCAAAGTAATTTCATTAATAACGATTTGATTTAAATCAATCCGGCCTCTTTTCGCAATTGTTGTTTTAAGAACGATTGTCCCCCGCGGTTTTACAATCCGGAGCGCTGTTTCCATTCCTGATGGAGAGCCCGTACAGTCAATAACCATATCGAATTCTCTTTCTTTAAAGTCAGCGCTCAGTTTCGTCTTGATCCCTGCTTTATCAAGGATGGAAAGTTTTTCAGGGTGCTTGCCGACAGCAAAAAGATTGCTCCCGGTTGTTGCAATTACCTGTGCAACAAGAAGGCCGAGTTTTCCGTCTCCCAAAACACAGACTTTGTCGGAGGATGAGATAGTTGCCTGTTCAAGTATCTCATATGCCGCGGCTAAAGGCTCGACAAAAACCGCCTCCTCGTCTGAAACGGAATCAGGCGCCTTGTGGAGATTCTTTACAGGCAGTGTTGTATATTCGGCAAATACGCCGTTCCGGTTCAGTATGCCGAGCACAGAGCGATTTGAACAGTGATTCTGCAGCCGGTTGCGGCAGTATAAACAATTGCCGCAGCCAATATTTATCTCACCGACAACCCGCTTTCCCGTCAGGTCTTTTTTTTCGCATTTTTCAACAATTCCAACAAATTCATGTCCGGGTATGCCTCTGAATCCCATGTACCCCCTGGTAATTTCAATGTCCGTATTGCAGATTCCCGCACAGGTTATCCTGATAAGGGCCTCGTTGCTTGCTGGTCGGGGGATTGGGTAGTCGGTGAGATATTTAAGTTTTCCGTCAAAAACAAGAGCGCGCATAAACCGGGTGGTTCAGGAAACGAGCGCTTCAACTTCACTCTCAACAAAGACAGGCGTATCTTTCTCGAGAACTACATTTATTTTTTTCATATCTTTAAACCTGCCTTTGAGAATCTCCTCGGAGAGAGGATCTTCGATATGCCTCTGGATGGCCCTTCTCATGGGCCTGGCGCCGTATGACGGCTGGTAATTTTTTTCAATAAGCCAGTCTGTTACTTCATCGGATAGTTCAATTGCAATATCGTGATCGAGAAGCTGCTTGTTCAGTTCATTAACGAGTAAATTAACAATTTTAACCAGGTGTTCTTTTTCAAGCTGATGGAAAACTACGATTTCATCAATCCGGTTCAAAAATTCGGGGTTGAATTTATTTTTCAACTCGCCAAGAACCGAATCTTTGATTTTCCTGTATGTACTATTTGTTGAAGGCTGCTGGAAGCCTAACGGTGTGGAATTCTCAATAAACTTGGTCCCGACGTTTGATGTCATTATGATTACGGTATTTTTAAAATCAATCTTCCTGCCCAGATTATCCGTTATCACACCTTCATCGAGCACCTGGAGCAGAATATTGAATACGTCCGGATGCGCCTTTTCTATTTCATCGAAAAGAACTACCGAGTAAGGTCTCCTGCGCACCGTCTCCGTCAACTGCCCGCCTTCCTCATAACCGACATAGCCGGGAGGGGCGCCTGTTAACCGGGACACATTGAATCTTTCCATATATTCGGACATGTCAACTTTTATCAGGGCATTATCATCATTGAAAAGGAATTCCGTCAGGGCCTTTGCAAGCTCAGTTTTTCCAACCCCTGTGGGGCCGAGAAAGAAAAACGATCCTATGGGTCGTTTCCTTGCTTTCAACCCGGCGCGTGATCTTCTGATTGCCTTGGCAATGGCCTTTACCGCCTCATCCTGCGCAATGATTCTTTTGTGAAGCTCTTCCTCCATGCGCAGGAGTTTTTCCGATTCCTTTTCCTCAAGCCTGGAAAGGGGGATGCCCGTTATCTTTGAAACAGTATATGCAATATCATCATCATCTATAAGCGGGGTTTCTTTCTGCTGGTTTTCCCGCCATTTTTTGTTGAGATTATCATAGAGATTTTTTATCCTGTCCTCTTCATTCTTGACTGAAGCCCCTTTTTCAAAATCGTGAAGTTTGATATAGAGATTTTTTTCTTTGTTGAGCCTTTTTAACTCTTTCTCGATCTCACGGAGTTCAGGAGGCATTGTATAACGTTTTAATTTGATCCTCGCGCCGGTCTCATCCATAACATCTATTGCCTTGTCAGGAAGATATCTTTCCGTAATATACCTGTCCGACAGGGTAACACATGCCTTGACAGCCTCGGGGCTTACTTTAACTTTATGGTGCACTTCATATCGCGTCTTTAAGCCCCCGAGTATCCGGATGCTCTCATCTATTGTCGGCGGCTGTAAGTATATGGGCTGAAAACGTCTTTCAAAGGCGCCGTCTTTTTCAATATACTTTCTGTATTCATCAGGTGTTGTAGCGCCGATACACTGAATTTCTCCTCTCGAAAGGGCCGGCTTAAGCATATTTGAAGCATCGATAGAGCCTTCCGCCGCGCCCGCGCCGACAAGAGTATGCAGTTCATCTATAAAAAGAATTACGTTGTCGGACTGGACAATTTCTTTCATTACAAGCTTGAGTCTTTCCTCAAACTGTCCCCTGTATTTTGTGCCTGCTATAAGCGCGCCGAGATCCAGGCTGACAATTCTTTTGCCGATAAGATTTTCAGGGATATCCCCAGCTACAATGCTCTGGGCAAGCCCCTCGACAATGGCTGTTTTGCCGACACCGGATTCACCTATGACCACGGGATTATTCTTGACTCTTCTTCCTAAAATCTGTAAAACTCTCTCAATCTCTTTTTCCCTCCCGATTACGGGATCAAGCTTTCCTTCCTTTGCAAACCGGGTAATGTCTCTTCCGAATTCATCAAGAGCGGGGGTATGGGTTTTTCTTTCTTTTGCGCCGGTCTGCACTTTGCGCATTGAAAGATTTATTGCAAGCTGCCGGACGCCGAGAAGATTTGCCCCAAGGCTTCTCAGGATTTTCCCGGCAATGCCGGCATCTTCCCGGATCAGGCCTATGAGGAGATGTTCGCTTCCGATATAACTGTGGCCGAGCAATCTTGCCTCTTCAACCGCCAGCTCCAGCACTTTCTTGGCTCTGGGGGTAAAAGGAATGTCACCGAATGTAAGAATGTTTGAACCTGTGGGTAAATTTCTCTCAACCTCCATTCGCAATTCATCCGAGGAGAGGCCCATTTTTTTGAGGATAACCATCGGCAGGCTTTCTTCTTCCCTGAGCAGGCCCAGAAGCAGGTGTTCGGTTCCGAGGTAGTCATTCTGGCGTTTTTCAGCCTCTTCACGAGCATATATTATTACTTTTCTGCCTCTTTCAGTAAATTTCTCGAACATGAATAACTCCTAAATTTAATATATCTTTTCCTCTGTATATTGTCAAGGCAACGGACAGCATAAATAAGATACGGTTATACTTTAATAATCGGAACATTGGCTGAATTCTTGAGAAGAAAAACATGAAAGATACGCAACCGTTCACGGTTGCCGGTTAACAGTTAACGGCTGAAGGATATATAATAAAATAGCAGCGTAATTATTACGAAAATTTCAGAAAAAAATTACAGGTTATTTTTATTATAAACAATATCTTTAATCTCCTGCATAAATTCTTTTATATCCTTGAATTGTCTGTATACCGAGGCGAATCTTACGTATGCGACTTCATCAATTTCCTTAAGGCCGTCCATTATCTGTTCACCGATCACCGAACTCGGTATTTCTTTTTCGCCCGCTGCCTGGAGGCTGTTTTCGATCCTTGTTGCCAGGGCTTCTCTTGATTCAACGCTGACAGGTCTCTTCTCACATGCCTTCTCAAGACCCTGGAGTATTTTCTGCCTGTCAAAGGACTCTCTCCTGTCGTCCTTTTTAATCACATGAGGCAGGATATTTTCTATTCTTTCGTAACTTGTGAAACGTCCTTCACACTTAAGGCATTCACGCCTGCGTCTTATAACATCACCGTCTTTACTTTGACGCGAATCAATAACCTTGTCTTCGATATGATTACAAAAAGGACACCGCATAATTATTCAGCCGCAAATGTACACAGATTCACTCTGAT
>DRDE01000243.1 GCA_011040095.1 Nitrospirota bacterium | reverse complement strand
TTTATGTTCCATTGATCCCTAAGAATTCAGAAGTGGTTAGTTGCCTGATTTGTCTTCTATATATTTGACGGCATCCTGGACTTTTAATATCTTTTCCGCATCTTCATCGGGAATCTCGATATTAAATGCCTCTTCAAAAGCCATTACAAGCTCGACTGTATCAAGTGAGTCAGCGCCGAGATCTTCTATAAAAGATGCCCCGGGGGTTACTTTTTCCATATCAA
Organism: Nitrospirota bacterium; assembly: GCA_011040095.1. GTDB lineage: Bacteria > Nitrospirota > Thermodesulfovibrionia > UBA6902 > UBA6902 > BMS3ABIN06. The sequence goes on along the minus strand of DRDE01000243.1, from coordinate 2,966 downwards.
CACCAAGTTGTTTTGCTATTATATCTTTTACGTTTGCTTCAACTGACATCCAGCACCTCCATTTTAGTTTAAGTTCAAAATAACGGAAACATAATTATACATTTTTTTTCCGTAAAATGCATTATAACCATCTCAATAACAGCAATTTTCTGTGAGAGAGCAAAAAAGATGTAAAGCTCATTGAGGGGGATTATATACAGGCCGACCAGTCAGCCCTGACAGGAGAGTCATCACCTGTCAGCAAAAAAACAGATTTTCAGATAGAGAAGTGCTAAAGAAGCTGATTCAATCCTGAAAGAAATATGGAGACAATTATGATTTATAAAATCTCCCCTGCCCCCTGCTTTTCCAAAGAGGGGAATATGAGGGAAACCCGCAGATGAAACTGTGGTTATTAAAATAAATAGCTTGTATTAGGATTTGTGCAACAGGCTCTGATGCGGACTATTTATTCAAAGCCTTCTTGATTCCTCTCGCAGCCTGCCGTATCCTGTGTTCATTTTCCACGAGTGCAAAGCGTACAAATCCCTCACCATCCGGGCCGAACCCGATTCCCGGAGAAACAGCTACTCCCGCAGTTTTCAGGAGAAATTTTGTGAATTCCAGAGAACCCATTTTATCAAAAGGTTCAGGAATCCCGGCCCAGACAAACATCGTTGCCTTCGGGGGTTCTATTTCCCAGCCTGCATTCTTAAGCCCCTGTATCAGGACATTTCTTCTGCTCTCATAGGTCTTAGCTATCTTCTCAACACAATCCTGCGGTCCCCTTAATGCAATGATGCTTGCAATCTGGATCGGCTGGAACATACCGTAATCAAGATAACTCTTTATAGTTGTAAGGGCGCCGACAAGCTCCCTGTTGCCGCAGCAGAAGCCGACCCTCCATCCTGCCATTGAGTAACTCTTTGTAAGAGAAAAGAACTCCACGCCAACGTCTTTTGCGCCGGAGGCCTGGAGAAAACTCGGGGGTTTATAACCGTCAAAGGTGAGGTCGGCATATGCAAAATCATGCAGAACGATAACATTATTTTCTTTTGCAAAATCTACTACACGCTGGAAAAATTCAAGATCCGTACATGTTGTAGTAGGATTATGAGGAAAGTTGATAAGCAGTATTTTCGGCCTCGGCCATGCTGCCTTGAACTCATGCTCCATACTCTGGAAAAAATCCGCATCCTTTTGAACAGGAATGCTTCTTACATCTCCTCCTGCAAGGATAAAACTGTACGGGTGAATAGGATAAGCAGGGGCAGGCGTTAATATAAGATCTCCGGGTTCAACCATTGCATAGGCGAGATGTGACAATCCCTCTTTTGATCCGATTGTGGCTACCGCCTCGGTCTGATGGTCAAGATCAACATCAAAGCGTCTCTTGTACCACTCACATATGGCAAGTCTCAGTTGTGTTATGCCTTTTGAAGCTGAATACCTGTGGTTTTTCGGGTTTTTCGCTGCTTCAACAAGTTTATCTACAATATGATCGGGGGTCGGCAGATCAGGGTTTCCCATTCCCAGGTCAATAATATCCTCACCCCTTCTCCTTGCCTCCATTTTAAGCCTGTTTACAATTGCAAATACATAAGGCGGTAAACGTTTTATTCTTTTAAATTCGTACATGGTATCTCCTCCCGAACTTACTTCCGAAATTATTACATATTTTACAGATTTTTACTAATACCTGTTTCACACACCGGTAAAATAGCGGTGTTAGCAGCATCTATACACTTCCTTGCCTTCATGCTGCGCTTCTGTTTTTCTGTTCTGCGGGACTGCTCCTGCTTCCCGCCTTCATATCCGGCTCTCCAATGTTATAATACGCACAGTATCAGAGAACTGTCTATCCGGAAGGAGCTGAATGCCGGACAATTCCATGAGGAATATTATCAGGCCGGGGGCTGTTGTATTCAGCGCCCGCACAGTGACCAAGGTCTATGACATGGGTGAGGTAAAGGTGCATGCCTTGCGCGGTGTGGACATGGAACTTTACTCCGGTGAGATGGTTGTGCTGCTCGGGCCGTCCGGAAGCGGGAAGTCAACCCTCCTGAACATCCTTGGCGGATTAGATACGGCAACGTCAGGACATGTCACCTACCACGGCCGGGATATAACCGGGGCCCCGGACAAAGAGCTTACAGAGTACCGCAGATCTCATGTAGGCTTTGTTTTTCAGTTCTACAACCTTATCCCCAGCCTCACTGCATTGGAGAACGTTGCAGTAGTCACCGAGATTGCATTAGAGCCGATGGACCCTGCGGAGGCTCTCGGTCTCGTTGGTCTGGGCAACCGGCTTGACCACTTTCCCGCTCAACTCTCAGGAGGTGAGCAGCAGCGTGTTGCCATTGCGCGCGCAGTCGCCAAAAACCCCGATGTCCTGCTCTGTGATGAGCCCACGGGCGCCCTTGATTCCGCCACCGGCATTGTTGTGCTTGAAGTGCTGGAACGGGTAAACAGGGAACTGGGTACGGCCACGGTACTGATAACTCACAATGCCGACATTGCAGAGATGGCCGACCGCGTTATATATCTCAGCGACGGACTGATCTCCAGGGTTCACAGAAACGAGCACAAAAAACAGCCGCGCGAGCTGCACTGGTGAGCAGCGATGAAAACGATAAATCGTAAAATAATCCGGAACCTATGGGGCATGAAAGGTCAGGCTCTTGCCATCGCCCTGATAATCGCCAGCGGAGTCGCCACTTTTATAATGTCCGTCAGCACCATGCAGTCGCTGAAACTCACACAGGCAACTTTCTATGAAGACTATCGTTTTGCCGATGTATTTGCTTCTTTAAAGAGGGCTCCGGAAAGCCTTCAAACGCGTATCCGGGAAATCCCTGGCGTTGACCGTGTCGAGACCAGGGTCTCTGCTGCGGTAAATATTGATATACCGGACTTTCCCGACCCTGTAACAGGAAATATTATTTCCATCCCGGACACAGGTGAGTCCCTGCTCAACAAACTCTTTC
>DRDE01000242.1 GCA_011040095.1 Nitrospirota bacterium | reverse complement strand
GCCATTTTACTGACAGCATCTTCAACCATGGGACCTACGCAGTCGGGGAGGAATGTTACCTCTTTTTTAATCAGCCTCTGCAGTCTTCTTGCAACGGAAGCAAGGCTGTATCTTTTGTCGCTTCTGCCTTTAGGCCTTCCGAGATGTGACGCAAGAATTACTTTGCTCCCTTCGTCTATTGCGTAGTTTATAGTCGGAAGAGTCGAGCGAATTCTTCTGTCATCCGTTATATTGAGATTCTCATCCAGGGGCACATTAAAGTCGACACGTATGAAAAGCCTCTTGCCGGTAATGTTGATATCTTTAATAGAGAGCTTGTTTAAAACACCCTTGATCGGCCGTGAATGTCCTTCTTCCATCATCCGGTTTTACCTCTTGCCGTCCATATAAAGCATTAAATCTTTCAGACGCGTGCTGTAACCCCATTCATTGTCATACCATGAGAGTACTTTTACCATATTGCCTTCGAGTACTTTTGTCAAAGGCGCATCAAGTATTGAAGAATGGGGGTTGCCGTTAAGGTCTATTGAGACAATCGGCTCTTCGGAATATTGCAGTATCCCTTTAAGGGGGCCGGATGCAGCCTCTTTCAGTGCGGCATTTACGGCCTCCGCTGTTGTCTCTTTTCCAAGATCAGCCACAAGATCCACAACAGAGACATTGGGAGTCGGCACTCTTATCGCCATTCCGTCGAGTTTGCCTTTTAAGTGTGGTAGCACAAGACCGACAGCCCTTGCCGCGCCTGTTGTTGTCGGTATCATTGAAAGTGTAGCGGCGCGTGCCCTTCTCAGGTCTTTGTGCGGAAGATCAAGTATGCGCTGGTCATTTGTATAAGAATGGATTGTGGTCATGAGAGCGCGCTTTATTGTGAATTCCCGGTCTATGATCTTTGCGATCGGTGCGAGGCAGTTTGTCGTACATGATGCGTTTGATATGATTTTGTGTTTTCCTATATCAAGGCTTTCTTCATTAACGCCCATGCATATCGTGGCATCAGGCTCTTTGGCGGGAGCTGATATAAGAACCCAGCCTGCGCCGGAGGTTAAATGTTTTGACGCCCCGTCTCTGTCAACAAATAGGCCTGTTGATTCAAGCGCTATGTCGACACTCAGGTCTTTCCAGGGAAGCTGTGCAGGGTCTGTTATTGCCGTGACTCCTATTTCCTTGCCGTTGACGACAAGGTTATTCTCTTTAACCCGGATGTCGGCATCAAAAATTCCATGAACAGAGTCATACTTCAAAAGATGGGCCAGTGTTTTCGCATCCGTAAGGTCGTTTATCCCGACAATATCAATTGCATCCTCTCCAAGACATGTCCTTAAAAAATTCCTTCCGATTCTTCCAAATCCATTAATACCGACTTTTAGAGCCATAGCGTCCTCCTTTGGTATGATATACAAATAAGTTCATTGTTATCCCCTGTTTTTAAAGAGGTCAGGGGAGATTAAAAAAATGTAATCCCCTCAGTCCCCCTTTAAGAAAGGTGGGGATTAATCGCTTTCCTTCTCACACTTCCATTACCTCTTCTTCTTTATGAGAAACCGTCTCGTCGACTTTTTTTATGTAAGAATCCGTGTTTTTCTGTATTTCTTCTATTGCGCGCTTGGTTTCATCTTCACTTATGTGCTCTTCTTTTTCAATTCTTCTCATCTCATCATTGACGTCACGCCGGATGTTCCTTAATGCAATCTTTGCCTCTTCACCTCTTTTATATACCTGCTTAACGATTTCTTTTCTGCGCTCTTCAGTAAGCTGGGGGATAGCTATCCTGATAATTTTCCCGTCATTGCCCGGATTTAAACCGAGGTCGGATTTCCGGATTGCCTTTTCAATGTCGGCTATTGTTTTTGGATCCCAGGGTTGAATTGTGATCAACCTGCCTTCAGGCACGCTTAATGTTGCAACATGATTGATTGGTGTAGGTGTTCCGAAATAATCAACCATTATCCCGTCAAATATAGCCAGAGAGGCACGGCCTGTCCTTATGCCCGCCAGGTCTTTTTTCAGGACATCAATTGCCTTTTCCATTTTTTCAACCAGTTTTTTTCTTGCCTTTTTTTGCATAAGGACTTATCCCCCTTTCACTATAGTCCCGATTTTCTTGCCTTCCAATACTTTTTTTATATTGTTTTTCTTCATCAGTCCGAAGACAATTATCGGAAGGTCATTATCCATACAAAGCGATATGGCTGTTGAGTCCATCACCTTAAGACCTTTCCTGAGGACATCCATGTAAGTTATTTCACGGTATTTTTTTGCAAGAGGATTTTTCACGGGGTCACTGCTGTAAACGCCATCGACTTTTGTGGCCTTGAGTATGATATCCGCCCCGATCTCGACCGCCCTCAAAGATGCTGCGGTATCCGTAGTAAAATAAGGGTTGCCTGTGCCGCAGGCAAATATGACAAACCTCCCCTTTTCAAGGTGCCTGACCGCTCTCCTCCTGATATACGGTTCCGCAAGTTCACGCATTTCTATTGCTGACAGCACTCTTGTCGGCATCCCGTTAATTTCAAGGGCGTTCTGCAGGGCCAAGGCATTAAGCGCTGTTGCCAGCATCCCCATGTAATCGGCTGCGGTCCTCTCCATCCCTTCCGCGCTTGCTTCAAGACCGCGGAATATGTTGCCTCCTCCTATAACTATGGCAATCTGGGTCCCTGATTTTGAAATTCCTTTAAGCTCACTTGCTATGAACTGGACAACCTTCTGGTCGATTCCGAACTGCCTGTCACCCATAAGGGCCTCGCCGCTCAGTTTTAAGAGGACTCTTTTGAATTTTGGGTTTCGGGTCTTCATTTAAATTTACCGGCTGATTTTCTCTCCGAGCTGAAACCTTGCAAATCGTTTGATCAAAATGTTTTCTCCAAGCCTGGCAACTTTTTCTACAACCAGGTCCTTGATTTTTTGCCTGCCGTCAGGGTCTTTCACAAAAACCTGGTCCATAAGGCACATATCACTGTAAAACTTTTCAAGCTTCCCTTCGATGATTTTTTCAACCACCTGTGGGGGTTTATTTTCTACCTGGGATGCATATATTGTCTTTTCCTTCTCTATAATTTCAGCCGGTATCTCCTCCCTGCCGACATAAACGGGATTTGATGCAGCAATATGCATGGCAATATCCTTGACAAGCTGCTTGAAGTCATCGGTTTTCGCAACAAAATCGGTTTCGCAATTAACCTCCACAAGCACCCCGATTTTATCCATGTGGATATAAGAGCCTATTAATCCCTCGGATGCCTCTCTTGAAGCCTTTTTAGCGGCCATTGCAAGACCTTTCTGCCTGAGGACATCCATTGCTTTTTCAAGGTCCCCGGCTGCTTCGGTAAGGGCATGCTTGCAGTCCATCATGCCCACGCCTGTCTGTTCTCTTAATTCCTTTATCGCGCCTGCGGTAATATTCATCCGGTTGCTTCCTCCTTCTCCTGTTTCTTCTCTTGCCCTTCCTTCTCCTGTTTCTCCTCTTCAGCTATCTT
>DRDE01000241.1 GCA_011040095.1 Nitrospirota bacterium | reverse complement strand
TTGCCACTTTGCTGATTCTTTCCCTGGTGCTTGTCGGGGCAAGGAGAAAGATCGTATCAAGCCCGCTCTGCCTTGCCGGACGGATAAAGTCCTCTGCTTCATCTGGAATTAAATCAGGGATTATCATCCCGTCAACACCTGCTGTGACAGCCTTTTTTACAAATGCCCCGGTGCCATATTTGAAGACCGGATTATAATACGTCATTAGAATCAGGGGGATTTCCGATTGCCGCCGTATCTCTTTTACAAGGGCAAGGACTTTTTTGAGGGTAGTGCCGTGCTGCAAAGACCTCTCAGACGCCCTCTGAATGGTTGGTCCGTCAGCAAGAGGGTCACTGAAGGGAACTCCAAGCTCAATAATGTCCGCCCCCGCTCTTTCAAGATCAATAACAAACTTTTTTGTCGCATCAAGTGACGGGTCTCCAGCCATTATATAAGGTATAAGGGCCTTCCTTCCTTTTTTCTTTAAGTCCCTGAATGTCTGTTCTATTCTGCTCATAATTGATATTTTATGTTCTCGTAATAGTTCAGCACCCCTGATACAGCAAATAGAATTAGGGATTATTGGAGTAACCCCCTCTAATCCCCCTTAACCTAAGGGGGAAACCATTCCTCCCCTCTTAGGTTAAGAGGGGCCGGGGGAGTTATCCAATTAATCCGTCATTTCCCGGAAGCGAAGCTTGCTGTTCTGAACTCTCTTTCCTGATTCCTATAAATTTATCCCCTTAATTCCCGCTACTTCCTGCACGTCTTTATCACCCCTGCCTGAGAGGTTGATGATAATTATGGATTTCTTGCTCATTGATGGAGCTGTTTTTACTGCCTCTGCAATTGCATGGGCGGATTCAAGCGCCGGAATTATTCCTTCGATTTTGCTTAAAAGTTCAAATGCCCCGAGAGCTTCCCTGTCTGTGGCGTATGTATATTCTATTTTCCCGAGATCCCTCAGATAACAATGCTCGGGGCCTACGGATGCGTAATCGAGTCCTGCGGAGACCGAATGAGTGCCGAGCACATTTCCATCCCTGTCCTGTAATAAATAACTCTTACATCCTTGAAAAATTCCTAATGAACCGCCTGCAAACCTGGCTGCATGCTTTCCTGATTTAATTCCATGACCACCGGCTTCAACCCCGATCATCCTTATATTGTCTTTGAGAAAGGCATGAAAAAGCCCGATTGAATTGCTGCCGCCCCCCACACATGCAATGAGGCAGTCAGGCAACCTGTTTTCAGCTTTCATTATCTGCTCTCTTGCCTCAATGCCTATTATTGACTGAAAATCCCTTACCATGAGAGGGTATGGATGGGGGCCGAAGACTGTGCCTAATACATAATGAGTATTGCGGACATTAGTCGTCCAGTCCCGCAATGCCTCGTTTATCGCATCCTTTAATGTCTTTGACCCTAATGTAACCTCAGTAACCTTTGCGCCCAGCAATTTCATCCTGAAGACATTCAATGACTGTCGCCGTATGTCTTCGGAACCCATATATATCTCGCATTCAAGTCCGGCAAGGGCAGCGCCTGTTGCAGTGGCAACGCCGTGCTGGCCTGCCCCGGTCTCGGCAATTAACCTTGTCTTGCCCATTCTTCTGGCAAGCAGGGCCTGGGCAAGTGCATTATTAATCTTGTGCGCCCCGGTGTGACAGAGATCTTCTCTTTTTAAATATATCTTCGGTCCCCCGATATGTTCGGATAGATTCCCGGCAAAATACAGTGGAGTGGGCCTTCCCACAAAATCTTTTTGAAGAGTTTTGAGTTCCTGGAGAAAGTCTTTATTTTTTCCGTAGTTCCTGTATGCTCTTTCAAGCTCAATAAGCGCGGGCATAAGGGTCTCAGGCACAAACCTCCCGCCATATTGGCCGAAATGCCCCTTGATGTCCGGAACTTTTTCAGGTTTCTTATTCATTGGTTATGGAATCTCCCGTATAAATACAAACTTGAATATACAAAATTTGCAACGAAATATTATATCACAGGAGCAGGGAATAAAAACCAGGCGCAAAGGCGCAAAGTGGCAAAGGCACAGAGTGAAAGAAAGAGATGAAACTTCCATGTATTGCTTTTAAACTTTGTGCCTATGTGCCTTTGCCGCTTTGTGCCTTTGCAGTTACAGCTTTTTCATGACCAGAGAACATAACTTTTCCAGTATCTTCTGATAAAAGGGGCGCTTTACCCATGATTCGGCATCTATCCTGAGTGAGTTCCGCACGTCCTTTTGAAAAAGCTCAACCATCTGTCGGCTGAAATCCCTGTCAAGAATCCCTACGTTGCTTTCTTCGTTTCTGCGTAAAGACTGAAAGTCAAGATTTGCTGAGCCTATTATACTCCAGCATCCGTCAAAGACAGTGGTCTTGGCATGTAGCACAACCCCTTGGTAGCTATATATTTCAATGCCTGCTTTTAATAACTTTGTATAATAACTTTGTCCGGCATAAAGCACCGGCATGACATCGCTTTTACCGGGGAGCAAAAGCCTGAGAGTGACCCCTCTTTTGGCAGCGTGTATGAGCGCCCTTAAAATTCTTTTGCTTGGAATAAAATAGGCGGTTGTCAGGAAAATACTCTCTTTTGCATTTTTTATGCTGTAAATAAGCAGCCTCCTCATTTTTCTCCTTGCCCTGCCGGAATTTGCGAATATCGGTATAACCGGAACCCCGTGATCTAAAGTTTCATATTCGATATCCCAACTTATTTTTTCGCCCTTCCATGTTGTCCAGCTTTTCCGGAATATGTTAAGTAAAGTAGAAGCGATCGGGCCTTCGAGATAAATGCCCGTATCCCGCCATAACGTCTTTCTTTTTTTGAAATAGCCGTGATACTCGTCCGCGATATTGAATCCGCCTGTAAATGCCTTTTCACCGTCAATCACCAGGAGTTTCTGGTGATTGCGATATATATATCCCCGCAGAGCCGACCATTTAAATGGATGAGACACCCTGATTTTTACCCCTGCCTTTTTCAAATCGGACCAGAAACTCCGGGCAGTAAGGAAAGAGCCGAAATGATCATAAAGCAGGTAAACTCTGACCCCCTGTCGCGCTTTCTCTTTCAGCAGTTCAGCAAGTTTTTTGCCTGTATCGTCATCCTTAAAAATATAAAATTCAATGCCGATGATTTCCCGGGCGGATGATACGGAGTCAAGAATCTTTTGAAAGGTCTCCCGTCCGCTTTCCAGCAGTTGAACCTTGTTATTGTCTGTGAAGTGTAAGCCTAATATGTTTTCAATAACGGATTTTTCAAATAATGAAAGGAATATTGAAGAATTACGCATATATCAATAGTAACGGCTCAGGCACAAGGCTTGCCGGTTTTAATTATGTGCCTCTGCGCCTTTGAACCTGTTCTTTATAATCACTTTGTGCCTTTGCCACTATGTGCCTTTGTGCCTGAGTTTTTGCCCTCTCAATGAATAATCTCAGTTTCTTGTGGTCTTTTATGCCTTTTTTACTGCCTTCTACCCCGGTTGACACATCTACACCGTAAGGTTGAACAATTTTTACCGCCTCTTCAATATTATCAGGTGTAAGCCCGCCTGCAAGAATTATCCTGCCGGAGTTTTTGGCTGCAACGGCGATTTCCCAGTTAAAAACCTTTCCGGTGCCGCCGAGTGCATCAGGGGAATAAGTATCGAGAAGAAACGCCGACACCGTTGTGTAAAGCTTTATAGGTTTAATATCCGCAATATCCTTCACCCTTACGGCTTTAATGATTTTTTTAGCGGCAATGCAATACCCGGGAGGCTTGGAACCATGAAGCTGAATTATATCAAGCCCTGTATAAGAGGCTGTTTTCTCAAGATGTGCCATATCTTCATTAACAAAAACCCCTACAGTTGTTATAAATGGCGGAAGTGAAGAGATTATTGATTTTGCCGCTTCAGGAGTGATTGCCCGCAGACTCTTCGGATAAAAGACAAATCCGAGTGCGTCCGCCCCGTATTCGATTGCCGTGAGTGCGTCCTTAATATTGGTTATTCCG
>DRDE01000240.1 GCA_011040095.1 Nitrospirota bacterium | reverse complement strand
AATGAATACCACGCCTTGTTCGTTATGTTAGGCAAGCATTACTGCAAGCCGAAACCAAAATGTGAAGGATGCCCGATAGAGAAATTCTCATAAGACCCCGGGGGCAGGGAATCACACATGCCCTCCTCTAAGGATTTTTTATGAAAAATCCGAAAAGAACATTTAGAATGCTATTTTTCAATAAGTTTTATATTATCTGAAAAAGAGAGATTTTTCATGGCTGACAAAACAGAAAATCTGCCCCTTGATACCCGGCTGCTCAGTGATGCCATTATTGAATTAAACATCTCACGCCGTAATGTAGCCATTTATCCCAAAGATCATCCGATAGTCGAACACTCATTAAACCGGGCTTTCGGGTTTTTACAAAAACTCTTTGAACTCAGGGAAGAAATTACGCTTGCCGTAGCAAAGGACACGCTTATTATCGATTCCTATTGCCTTGATAAACAAAACCCTGTTTACAGGGAATTTGCCCTCTGCCTCAGCGATATCAATATCGCTTATGTGAAATTCATGAGAGGGTTGGCAAAAGATGAGCTTTATTCATTTCACCACTTTATATTCAGGAGCGCTCAGGACACAGCCGTAGAAAATGTGCAGGATTCACTGAATGAATATAATATGCCCCGCATCAGGGTAGAGTTCATTGATTTTTCGGCATTTGACCTGATCGAGGGGAAGTCCGATCACGAAAACAAAGAGGTGCCGTTGTGGGAACAGTATGTGTCCGGGCTTCTTGAGGGCAGGCTGCAAACCGGGGAAGCCCCTGATTTTATGCAGGAAATACCCCCTGAGAAACTTGCGGGATTGATTAACAGGGCATCCCCGGACGACATCAAAAAAGAGAGTTATGACAGTGTCATAATATCATATGTAAGAAGAACTTCAGAAAGAAAATTTTCAGACAAAGAGTTAAAAAAACTGATGGATTTTATTAACAGGCTCCGGCCAGACCTGAAACGACAGTTCCTCTCCTCTGTCATTAACACTATATCCGAAGACCTGGATTCGATTGAAAAATCACTCAGGGATATGTCGGTGGATGATGTCATAAATTTACTCAGTATTATTAATGAGCAAATGGTGGCTATACCGGAAGCGCTCAAGAACCTGCTTGATAAATTCTCGAGGATAAATTATGAAAACCTTGAAGCTTTTTGTTGTGAAGAAGGACTTGTTGAAGACGATATATTTCTTTCCCCTGAAGTCACCAGCCTCCTCGGAAGCGGTGATTTCAACTCCTTTGTATCAGCTTCGTACCAGCAGGAGATACAGCAGATTATAAGCTTTGATGCGAAAAAAACAGACACTAAATGGATAAATTATATCGAGATGCAGATGAATGAGGAATATATAGAGGGCGATTTCAACCATGTAGTTCTTGAGCTTCTTTCAACCGCCGGTCCCGATATTGTCACTCCGGAAGACGGCAAATTACTTATTGCCGTTCTGAGGGATGAAATAGAACAGTTTATAGAAACCGGACGGTACAAACTTGTCCTGAAAACACTCAGAGGCATGGAATCAAGGGCTGCAGGGAATATATCCCCTGAACCGGTCTCCGATGCCCTTCAGCACTGCCATTCCCGGCAATTTATGTCTTTCCTCGTCGATTCGTTCAGAATTATGGGCAGAAATATGAGAGATGATGTCCTGCAGCTCTGTGAGTATTACGGCGAGAAGATAATACCGCTGTTGATGGATGCGCTCATTGATGAAGACTCTCCATCCGTCAGAAGATATATTATCAGCCTGATAACCCATTTTGGTGAAAAAGCAATCCCTGAAACACTGAAATATCTTGATGACGACAGGTGGTTTGTTAAAAGGAACATGCTCTATATCCTGAATGAATGCGGTAGCGATAAGGCCCTGCAAAAGGCCAGGACATATTGTGATCATGAAAATCCCAAGGTAAGTCTTCAGGCATTAAAATGCACCCTGAAGACTAAAGACCGTTACGGTGTCATGTCACTCAGGAAGCAGCTAAGATCAGAAGCCGGAGATTTAGTCCGGAGAGCCATAACCCTGTCCGGCATATTCAGAATAAGCGATGTTGTTCCGGACCTGATTCAGTTACTTGAGAAAAAGGGTATAAACAGCAAAGATTTTCAAGATAAGATCCCCATTGTAAAAGCCCTGGGCCAGATAGGAGACCCGCGCGCCCTGGATATACTCAGGAAGATACTTTCATCAAAGACACTCTTATTCAAGGGCTCTCTTGAAAAGCTGAAGGAAGTAATAACCGCTACACTGAAAAATTACCCCCCTGAAAAAACGGGGGGCATGATAGAAAAAAATGCAGCGCCCGCGAAATTGACTCATAAAGAAGACGCAGGCGCCGCGATACCGGGAGACAATTAGCTTATGGAACCGTCAAAGGATTTCATATCAACATTCATGGTTGCGGTCTCAAACTGCTTGCTTTACTCAAAGGAGCATGAAGCATTTGATGAACTGGCTAAAAAGACCCTTGGGGCGCTTGAAGAAAACCTTAAAGAGCAGTTTGAGATCATGATAATAGACGATGAACTGATAGTAAACAAAAAATCGCTCAGGGGTGGGGGACTACACAGAATTAATATCATAAAGCGCCTGAAGAGAAAGGGTGTCTCCAGGGTTGACTTCCTGAAAGGGATAACCCTTCCGGAGATCAAGCGGTTTATTGTTGATATCTCGGAACCCGGCAAAGGGCTGAAATCCTATCCCCATATAAGGGCCGGCGCAGTTGATATACGTATGGGAGGGCTGAAAATGGATGCCGTTGATATTAATCAACTGGTATTTTCCCCCCAGGAGGAGATTGAAAAAGTCAAGGATGTATTTCATTCAGCTACACCTTTCAGGAAGCTCGATATAGCAGGCCTTGAGGAGGTCGTAGCGCACTTTATCGGGTCTTTCAGAAAAGAAGCAAATCTCCTTAAATTATTAAGCCCTATCAAGTCTTACAGTGAGTATACTTACACGCATGCAACCAACGTCTCGATACTTTCCGTGCTTCAGGCGGAATCCCTTGGCATAAAAGATGATATGCTGCATGAGTTCGGCATAGCAGCCCTGCTGCATGATGCAGGCAAGCTGTTTGTTTCCAAGGAAATCCTGGATAAAAAAGGCAAGCTTGATGACTGGGAATTTGACGAAATCAAAAAACATCCCTTGTACGGCGCAAGATATCTTGCTAAAATGGATCACCTGACCCGGCTTGCTCCCATCATAGCATTTGAACATCATATAAAATATGACGGCACCGGTTATCCGGGCGCGGGTTCAAACGGGAAAAAGCAGCACATCTGCTCCCAGATCGTTGCAATCTCCGATTTCTTTGACGCCCTGCGGAGCCGGAGGCCTTACAGGGAAAGCTGGGAGACAAAAAAAATCATTGCATTAATGGAAAAAAATTCCGGCACAGACTTTAATCCCCTGTTGCTGAATAATTTTACGGGGCTGCTCGAAACAGCCCTGAACTGATACCGCACATCCCCTTAAGAATAGTTCAATCCAGGCTAAAATAATCTGTTTGTGCTATTCTTTCAAAAAAATAAAGCAGGATGAAAACCCTCTCCCGATAACCCCCTTTGCAGGGAGAGGCAAAAAGAATAACAGGAAATTATTCAGTTGCAAGAAGGAATTCTTTTCATAGCGCCTCCTGGCGCAGGAAATAAAAAAGAAGCAATTTTCAAAGAAATTGTTTCTCTCTGCCCTGATAATAATTATTCACCGGTATTATATCTGGGCCCCAATAATTTCCTCCTCTCAACGGCAAAAAGCCGGTTTTTTTCTTATATGAAAAAGACATTCAATAAACCCGTATATATCCCTTTTCAGTCCCTGACAATAAAACAGCTTGCTGCAAACCTTCACGAAGCTCACGGCGCAAACAGCGTAATCCCGGAACATATCAGGACACTGCTCCTGTATGAAATACTCAAAGAAAAAAATATCGGTTATGCGCGCCTTTTATCCGGCCTTACAGCAAAAATCAGCCACTATATGCCGGATAAAACCCTCTCCCGGATAAAAGAAGAAATCAGGCGACTGATATTTGAAGAAAAGGCTGCGGACAGGGCTGTAAGGGCGCTGGATACCCTTCGCTCATACAAAGACGCGCTAAAGGCAAAAAACCTGCTCGACCCCGAGGATGTATTGAAGGAAAGCATCCATTTTATCAGGGAGCATATGGCTCCCGGAGTACTTGTTGTCGACGGCTTCCATGATCCCACGCGTCTTGAAACGGAAATTATAAAAGCGCTGATAGATAAAGCGGAAAAGGCGCTTGTAATGGCGGAGGAAGGCGCGGAAATTCTTGAATATCTGCAGTCAATGAAGTTAAAACCTGCGTCAAGAAAAATAAAACAGGCTTCCGGCAGAGAGAAGGCAGGCTACTATGCATATCCTTCAATGGAAGATGAGGTTGAGGGGATTGCCAGGGGCGTAAAGAAGCTCATTCTGGAAGGACTAAATCCATGGGAGATAACCGTTTCTTTCCCTGTGCCTTCGAAATATCTGCCGATGACAAAGAGGGTATTTCAGAGACACGGCATCCCAATGAGCATAGAAGATTATAATTTATCCGGCACAGGACCCTTTGCAGCCATAAACGAAATAATCACATGCATAGAGGAAGACTACCCGGCAAAGGATTTTCTTTCCTTTCTCACATCACCGTATTTCCCTGCTGTACCGGCTGTTGTAAAAGAGCGGGCAGTGAGTTATTCATATAAGGCCGGGGTCGTAAAAGGGAAAAACGCCTGGCTTTCCATTAAAGATATCCTGTTGAATTCCATGCGGAAAGAAATCCCGGCGGATGAAAAAGAGCGGCTCAATGAATTCCGGAAGGGGATAGTGTTTACTGTGGATATCATCGAGAACTTAAAGCGGAAAAACAACCTCCTCACATTCATTGATGCCTTTGAATCCGCATTGGACAAACTCGGGTTCTTTGATTCCCCGGTTATTTCCCGATCAACTCTTCAGCGGGATGAAGTCTCAGCCATAATCAACAACCGGCTTACTGAATTAAGACAATTCGGAATGCTGTGTGGTCCCGGCCACGATCATATTGATTCTCCGCCGTTTTACCTGAGATATCTTTTACATGACCTGAAAGGTTCGGAGGAAAACAGGGACGGTATAAAAATTCTTCCGTTTGAGTTAGCGGCAGGATATGAGACAAAGGCATTGTTTTTCGGAGGCATGCTCGAAGGGGACTTCCCTTCCGGGCCGGACATAGACCCGATACTTCCGGAAAAGGTCAAAAAGGCATTGGGAATGCCTTATCTTGAGTATTACCTTGAAAGGCAAAGGGCGTATTTTAACAGGCTCCTTAATGTGCCGGTTTATGACCCCTGGTTTTCCTGTCCTTCGGCAGAGGGTGATAAGATATTTCTGCCATCCCCTTTTCTTGACTGGGGGGAAGCCTTAAGTCCGCCTGACCTGAATATTTATACGGAAGAAGATGTCCTGATAAGAGAAGGGGCTTATCAACATGTTGGATCAGAGACAAAAATTTTCCGGGTTGCAGGTACGGCGCGTTCCGGGGGAGAAATATTCCCTGAGAGAAATTCATTGGGGCTTCTGGGCCAAAGGATCAACACATTGTTCAAAGGCTCTGTAAGTGTAACCGCCATCGATTATTACAGGAAATGTCCTCTGCGATTTTACATTGAAAGAATCCTCGGTCTTGAGGCAGAGGCGCCGCCGAGATTTGAGGTTGAGTCGAGGTTGTGGGGAACGCTTGCACATAAGACCATGGAATATTTATTTAAAGACGGTGATATGGAACCAGACGTTATGGATGAAAAACTCTTCCTGGGGCTTGAGAAAAGCCTGAAAGAGTTTCCAATCGGAGATTTCTGGTCAAGGGTTGCAAGGGAGATATTCCGGAAGCTCCTGCCTGTGTTAAAAGAACAGGAAAGCGATATCAGGATACAGGGCTTTAGTCCCCGTATGCTTGAGAAAAGCATAAAAGCGAAAATCAACAGCCTGCAATTAAAGGGGAAGATAGACAGGGTTGACCGGAGAGCGCAGACAGATGACAATGGACAACAAGGCGCTGTGATTCTTCTGGATTACAAGACGGGTTCTGTTGACAGGGAGAGCCTGCAAATGCCGCTGTATGCGCGCATGTGGCGGGAAAATTTTCCGGAGACTGTTGAGAAAACAGGATATTACTCTTTAAAGGAAGGCCGTATAAAGTGGTTTCCTAAAAAGATCGGGATGGAAAAATTTATGCAGGATGCCGTGCTGAAAGCAGAGGAGATTGCCGGAAATATGAAAAAGGGGATGTTCCCTGCAATGCCGTTTAAAGATACGGAGTGCAGGTATTGTCATCACAGCCCGTTATGTAAAAGCGGCGGTTAACAAGCCGGATCAACTTGCAGGAACATGGGATAAAAAAGATTATTCGGAACTTCAGAAGAAAGCGCGTGATTTCAAAAAGACAGACCAATAACGGCCTTTGCAGGTTTTTTCTTCTCGATTCTGCAGCGCTCTGTAAGTTCATTATTCGCAGGCCTGGCTTTAATATAATATTTCCGACCTCTTGCTGAAACTGCAACATCCACTTCAGGAAGATTTTTTGCATCGGAATACCTTGCGCATAAGGATGCGGCAACTGCGATTGATTCATCATCAGCAATGCCTGAGATAACTGTTGCCGGGCTGCCGAATCCTTCAACTTCCAGGATGCAGTCGTCCGGATCCGCCAAAGATCTCATAATATTATTCTCATCCTCATTTCTTCCCACAACAATCTTGCAGCCGGCCGAAAACCTGAAGTGCCTGCCGACTCTCAGAAAATTTATGTCTTTATATCCAGTGTCTTTGTTATGCATTAACAGGTCTTTTAACCTGAATGAGTATATAGGGTCGGTTAGGAGGCAGCCGCCCGCGGGAGCCGGATATTCCGTTAAGCCGAATTCCTCGGCAAGCGCCATTTGCGGTTTTCTTGTGCGCCCGTTAAAACCATGCATCAACTCCCTTTTAATAAGTCCTTTTTCTTCGGGAACCGTTACAGGAAGCAATTTGCCGCTCAAAGGCCGCACCACAATGCCTTTTACTTCCGCTGCCTTGTCAATCATGGGAAAGCAGTCTCTCCTCTGGCTCATCGGCCTCTGGCCGAGCACCTCACCGGTAATAAGGAAATCAGCCCCAAGCAGATTCATGAATTCCTTTGCCTCTTTTAACATGAGAATTCTGCAGTCAACACAGGGGTTCATATTTTTACCGTGGCCGTGCCTCGGGTTTTTAACAATTTCGAGGAATTTACCGGAAAGGTGCGAAAGCTTCACCTGGAATCCGAACTTGACCGATGCGGCAAAGGGGTCTTTTGAGCACGAGGACCTGTCGCTTATATCACAGCCAAAGTGATTTAAAAAGGTTATGGCCGTGACGTCTGTTCCCTGCTTCATCATCACAAGAATTGCAAGGGCGCTGTCAAGGCCTCCGGAGTATAATGCAACCGCTTTCGGCATAAGTTATCCTTTTTTCAAGCAACTAATTTTATTAAATTTTACAATTAACCCGATTTAACTTTCAATTTCGCTTTGACTGTGGAAAGCATCTTAACTCGACAGTGCCGAGTTCTGTCATTCCGGCTTGTCCGGAATCTATAACCCTTTGATTTTCCCGGATTCCCGACAAGCGGGAATGACAACTGCGTGGTCATGACGTTTTCTTTAGAATCAACATGTTAAAAGAGAACCCGGTACTCTTAAGCATCTTAAGGAATGCCGCAGGAATCCAGTATTTCAAAAACTTTTTTCACGACAGCTGAACCGGACGGGAGATCAAAGACAGGGTTGCCTTCCAGGTCAAGGTCAAATATGTTTTCATCTTCCGGAACGTTAAATATATCTTTAAACGGCAGTTCTATCCCGCAGTTTTTTAATTTTTTAAAATTTTCGTCTGAAACCCTGTTTATAATGAGTTTGCGCTTGTCCACTTCAAGTTGAAGTTCGTCAACCAGGTTGTT
>DRDE01000239.1 GCA_011040095.1 Nitrospirota bacterium | reverse complement strand
CTGGCTACAAAGAAGGAATCCTCTTGAATTCCTCGTTGATGCTATTACAGCTTTTAGATCAAGTATCCCTACCCCTTCTCTGCTATAATTGTCTTGTCAACGGATATTTGCCCCTTAAGGGGCTGAACTATTACAAAAAAACAAGTGCTTATGGCCATTGAAAGATTGGAGGTAAATTATGGCGCTGAAAAATGATCATTATACCTACCGCGTTACCTGGTCTGAAGAAGATAACGAATATGTAGGGTTGTGTGCAGAATTTCCAAGCTTAAGCTGGTTATCCGGAACTTCTGAAGGAGCGTTAAAAGGCATTCGTAAAGTGCTTGCTGATGTAGTAGAGGATATGAAGAAAAGTGGTGAAGCAATACCCGAGCCGATTGCTAATAGAAAGTACAGCGGAAAGTTTATGGTACGCGTTCTACCGGAAGCACATAGAAAACTTGCTGTCCAGGCAGCAGAAGCCGGAGTCAGTTTAAACCGTCTTGCCAGTACAAAACTAAGCAAATAAAATCACATAACACTGAGTAAAGCGAGTATTGAATTTTTTTCAAAAAAGAAGCAAAAAAACAACATGTTCAATATCAGAAAATGATTAGAAGACTCCTGGATATTTACACTATTCATCATCAAAAATCCTCTGACAAGTAGCTGCACTGAATGCGTATGATTAATAAAATCTCGCCTCACCCCTCTTTTCTAAAAAGGGGAAGTAAAAATTGACCCACTCGATTGCACAAAGATCCTAAATATTTTATAACTTGAGGCTCTTGCAAAAGTCCCTGCAAAACGACCTGTGTCGTCATACCCGTGAAAACGGGTATCCAGAAGTCTTTGTTTTTTAAAGGAACTGGATTCCCGATTACTACCTCGGGAATGACAAAACAAGACTTTTGCAAGAGCCTCACTTGTGATAAATCCTCTGCCTTTGTAGCAAAGACCCTGAGTTTATGATAATATTAATGTCATTTTTATGACTTAAAACAATATTTGATATCTATCTATTTATAAAGTTATTTTGAAAAGCGGGTATATAAAAAGTGAGGCATAAATCATGAGGACACATTCATGCGGTGAAATAAACGCAAAGCATACAGGCACAAGTGTCACGATAGTCGGCTGGGCCAATAAATGGCGCGATCACGGCGGCGTGGTATTTATTGACCTGAGAGACAGAAGCGGCCTTGTACAGGTAGTGTTCAGTCCTGAAGTCGATGCCGATATTCATAAAGCGGCGCACAAAATCAGAAATGAATTTGTTATTCAGGTGGAGGGAGAAGTAAGAAACAGGCCTGAAGGAACGGTGAATTCCTCAATCCCGACAGGAGAGATCGAGGTTGTCGCAAAAAAACTCAGCGTGCTGAATGATTGCCGACCCCTGCCCTTTATGATTGACGGTGAAACCGATGCCTCGGAAACATTGAGGTACAGATACAGGTATCTTGATCTCAGGCGGCCTGTAATACAGCAGAATTTTATTACCCGTCATAAGGCTTCAAAGGCCTTCCGTGAATATCTTGATTCCCACGGTTTCCTGGAAATCGAAACCCCTGCGCTCACAAAGAGCACACCTGAAGGGGCAAGGGATTATCTTGTGCCGAGCAGGACCAATCCGGGACACTTTTTTGCACTGCCCCAGTCACCCCAGATATTCAAACAGATACTCATGGTATCGGGACTTGAAAGATACTATCAAATCGTCAAATGTTTCAGGGATGAAGACCTCAGGGCCGACAGACAGCCTGAGTTCACACAGGTCGACATTGAGATGTCTTTTGTAAAAAGAGAAGAGGTTATGGCTGTTACCGAAGACATGATTAAAAAGGTATTCATTGAGACTATAGGTGTGGAAATTACGGAACCCTTCCGGAGGCTTACATATAATGATGCAGTGGAAAGATTCGGTTCCGACAAGCCGGACCTGAGATTCGGCCTTGAACTCAAAAATGTAAGTGATATTGTGAAAGATTCTTCTTTTAAGGTATTCCTCGATACAATTGAGAACGGTGGAATAATCAAGGGGCTTAATGCAAAAGGCCTGGCAGGCTATTCAAGGAAGGATCTTGACGATCTTACTAAAGATGTACAGGGTTTCGGCGCTAAAGGCCTTGCATGGATGAAGGTAAAAGGCGCTGTTGAATCACCGATTGCAAAATTTTTCCCTGAAGAAACATTAAAAGCGCTTGTTGAGAGATTTGAGGCAAAAGAAGGCGATCTCCTGCTTTTTGTTGCGGATAAAGAGGATATTGCCAATGATTGCCTTGCAAAGCTCAGGAACGAAATGGGGAAAAGGCTTGACCTTATCAAAGACGGTGTTTACAGGTTTGCCTGGATAACGGACTTCCCGCTTTTTGAGTGGAATGAAGACGAAAAGAGATACGAGGCCATGCACCATCCTTTCACATCCCCGATGGAAGAAGATATGGAGACGTTTTTTTCAATAGATCCCGCAGGGGTAATTCATGAATCACCCCTGCGGGCCCAGGCATATGACATTGTACTTAACGGTTATGAAATCGGCGGGGGAAGCATCCGTATTCATAAAAAAGACATGCAGGACAGGATGTTTCAACTGTTGAATATCAGCCCTGAAGAGGCTGATACAAAATTCGGCTTTCTCCTTGAAGCGCTTCAATACGGTGCGCCGCCTCACGGCGGGATCGCCCTCGGGCTCGACAGGATAGTCATGATAATGGCCGGGGCGCATTCAATAAGGGATGTCATTGCCTTTCCAAAGACCCAGAAGGCAGTCTGCCCCCTCAGCAGCGCCCCTTCCCCGGTTGATGAAAAGCAGTTGAAAGAACTCAATATTAAACTGGATATAGTAGAATGAATTTTGTTGACCGTTAACGGTTAAAAGTTAATTAGGGTCTGTGTATAAATTGTTATTTTTTATTCCTGTCATGCCCGAAGTCTTTAATCGGGCATCCAGAACTGATTGAAAAGACTGGATTCCGGCTTAAAGCCTGCCGGAATGACAGACATACACATTGGAAAACCGTGAACCGTGAACTGATAACTGTAAACTTTTTCACTTTTGCTTTATCAGGAAGCCCTCAAATCTGGTCGGGCAGCATGTGGCGGATAATCCTGCCTTCAACCATATAGACAACTGTCTCTGCAATGTTTGTGGCATGGTCTGCGATTCTTTCGAGGTATTTTGAAACATAAGTAATTTTCACTGCCCTGGAAACTGTTGTCGGGTCCTGGGTCATTATGAACATCAGTTCCTTCCAGACCATTTCATTCAGGTCGTCCACTGAGTCGTCCCGCATGATAACATCCTTTGCAAGCATTACGTCTTCATTTACAAATGCGTCAATGGTATCACGAACCATGCCCTGTGCTATTCTGGACATCCTGGGTATGTCTATATAAGGTTTCAGCAAAGGTTCCCGGTTCAGCTCAAGGGCGCGTTCAGCAATGTTAACGGCGTTGTCGGCTATTCTTTCAAGGTCGGTTGTGATCTTCATTGCAGTAGTAATGAATCTCAGGTCTTTGCCCATCGGCTGCTTAAGGGCAAGCAGCCTGACACCCTCTTCATCAATGTGTACATCATATGCATTGATTTTATGGTCTTCCTTTATAACACGCCGGGCCAGCTCAGAGTCCCTCCCAACAAGGGATTCCACAGAGTTTTTAATGGCCGCCTCCACGAGCGTTGCCATTTTCAGCAGCGATTCCTTGAGGTGTTCCAGTTCCTCTATTCTTACTGTCATTTTATTCAAACCTCCTTAAACCTTCAAATTTCATTCTGCACCCTGACAACTGCTCCCTGCACCCTGTGAAGGTTACCAATTATCATGCCCGTATTACCCATAGCGACCCGTAATATAATCCTGTGTGAGCTTGTGTTCAGGGTTGACGAATATCTCGTTAGTATCACCGACTTCGATGAGGTTGCCGAGATGAAAGAATGCAGTTCGCTGAGATACGCGTGCTGCCTGCTGCATTGAGTGCGTCACTATGATAATAGTGTAATTTTGCCGTAATTCATCCATAAGCTCCTCGATCTTTGCAGTGGCGATCGGATCAAGCGCTGAACAGGGCTCATCCATCAGGATCAGCTCCGGCTGAACGGAAATCGCGCGGGCGATACATAACCTCTGCTGCTGCCCGCCCGAAAGGCTTGTTCCGGGATGGTCAAGATTGTCCTTTACTTCTTTAAAGAGGCCTGCTTTTTCCAGGCTTGTAATAACGATCTCGTCGAGCTCTGCCTTATTCCGGGCCAGACCGTGAATGCGTGGACCATAAGCAACGTTCTGATAAATAGACTTGGGAAAGGGATTGGGTTTTTGAAATACCATTCCGATCCGGGCGCGCAGAAGGACCGGGTCCACATTCTTGTCATAAATATTTTCTCCATCCAATCTGATTTCACCTTCAATCCTGCACGTCCTGATAGTATCATTCATCCGGTTGATGCAGCGGAGGAAAGTGGACTTTCCACATCCGGAAGGCCCGATAAACGCGGTTACCTCTTTTTCCGCTATATCTACACTCACATTTTTAATGGCATGATTTTCCTCGTAATACACATTCACATTCCTGCACGAGATCTTTACCCTTTCTTCATTGAGAAAAGGATTGCCGACCGGTTTAATAATTTCATCACGTTTCATAATTAAATTATCCATCAGTTGCATAAAACTATCACCCTCAGGCAGGCTGCCTTGCCGGAAAACCTTTACAGCGATATCTGATTAAATCAAATATTAAAGATAAAAAATCAAAATGACAGATTAAAATGTAAAAATTCTCCAATGTCCGGCATAGAAAAATGTTCAGGATAGCTCTACCTTTTTGCTATGCAAAATATTTGATTTGTCATTTTACATTTTAATTTTTAATTTTTCAATATCCTATCGCATTGTAAAGGTTTTGCGGTAAGGCCGCTTGCCTTGTTTATGCAACATTTAGGATTATGCTTACCACCTCTGTTCGAATTTTCTCCGCAGCACGACTGCTATGGCGTTCATGATTAACAGGAAGGCCAGAAGTACGATGATTGCAGCCGATGTCTTTTCAACGAACGCCCTCTCCGGACTGTCCGCCCATAGATAAATTTGTACAGGAAGTACCGTGGCCTTGTCAAAAATTCCCGCAGGGATATCTACAATAAAGGCCACCATACCGATCATCAATAATGGGGCGGTTTCACCCAATGCCCGTGCCATACCAATTATAGTACCTGTCAACATACCCGGAAGCGCAAGCGGCAATACATGATGCATGACCGACTGCATTTTAGAAGCCCCGACACCCAGCGCTCCTTCCCTTATGGACAGCGGTACTGACTGCAGGGAGACACGCGAAGCAATAATTATGGTCGGAAGCGTCATAAGCGTGAGAACAAGTCCGCCGACGATTGGAGCAGATCGCGGTAACCCAAAAAAATTCAGAAACACGGCAAGGCCGAGAAGGCCGAAAACTATCGATGGGACAGCCGCAAGATTATTGATATTCACTTCTATGATATCCGTCCATATATTTTTCGGGGCAAACTCCTCAAGATAGACAGCGGTTGCAACACCCAGTGGAAAAGAGAGAATCAATGTTACAAACATCACATATAACGAACCGACAGCCGCCCCCCATATTCCGGCTAATTCCGGTTCACGGGAATCACCCCCGGTAAAGAATGCAAAATTAAAACGCTTTTCAATCGCCCTGTTTTCGATTAATGTATTCACCCAGGCAGCCTCGTTAGCTTTAATACGGCCTGTACCCTCTTCGCCTGCTTTGATATGTCCCTTTATCAGCATATCAATGTCATCATCAGCAGGCACCCATACAGTTTGTGTTGTCCCGATAAGGCCGGGATCGTCCATTACCATTTTCCGAAGCTGAAAGGCAGCGCCCGAACTGACTATGGAGTAGAGATCACGTTTTTCCCGCCTTTTTTTAACTTCAGGGAACATATCTCTCAGGGTCTTCTTAACGAGTCCGCCGTAATCAGCCTGTGATAAAACATCGGCGTCTCCTGTGCGCTCCGGATCTATCACTGAGGCGTCAAAAGTAATTTTCAGGCGAATAAATGTCTGCTGAAAGGCGCCATAACCATTTTTTGTGATGGTGATGAATAATACTGTCAGCATCATCAATGCTATGACTATGGCAGTGATCCCGAGTGTTTTGAATATTTTTTCTTTTGCATAGCGCCTCTTAAGCCCGGCCTTTATCAACTGCAGCCTGGTCCCTGAACTGTCATGCCTGATCCCGCTATTATTCATACTCCTCCCGGTATCTCCTTACCGCATATAATGCGATGATATTGAGACAGAGAGTTATTATAAACAAAACCAGCCCAAGCGCGAATGCCGCCAGGGTCTTGGGGCTGTCAAACTCCTGGTCGCCTATGAGCAGTGTTACGATCTGTACAGTAAAAGTCGTGACTGCCTCAAGGGGATTGGCTGTCAGTCTCGCGGTAAGACCGGCTGCCATGACCACGATCATTGTCTCTCCTATTGCGCGGGAGACAGCAAGCAGAATGCTGCCGACAATGCCCGGCAGCGCAGCGGGCAATACCACATGGACAATGGTTTCAGACTGGGTTGCGCCAATGCCCAGCGAGGCGTCCCGCAGGCTTTGCGGCACTGCATTGATTACGTCATCCGAAAGGGAGGATACAAAAGGGATAATCATGATGCCCATCACAAGGCCGGCAGCAAGTGCGCTCTCTGATGAAACGTCCAGGCCTATTTTACTCCCCAGGTCCCTCAAAAAAGGCGCCACAATCAATGCGGCAAAAAAACCGTAAACAACAGTCGGAATACCCGCAAGTACTTCGAGAAGGGGTTTAACAACAGTCCTGAACCCTTCAGCAGCATACTCCGACATATAAATCGCTGACATAAGCCCAATGGGGACTGCAACAAGCATGGCAATGGCTGAAATCATCAATGTGCCGGTTAAAAGCGGAATAACACCAAAGGAACCGGATGCCCCCACCTGATCTTCCCGTATCGCTATCTGGGGGCTCCAGTGCACGCCGAACAGAAAATCAGTTATCGGTATCTGATTAAAAAACCGGACAGACTCAAACAACACTGACAGCATAATCCCTATGGTGGTGAATATGGCAACAGTAGAACAGAGTATCATCAGAACCTGAACCGTCTGTTCAACCTTGATGCGCGCGCGCATTGCCGGATTGATATATCTCATGCTGAATCCCAGTCCGGCTATGCAAATGGACATCACTACTGCCACAAGGGCCAAAAAACCTGTACCCAGCAGCCTGTTGTAATGTTCTGCTGCTGCAAGCAGAACATTATCAGGCCTGCCCACCACAATCCCGTGTGCGAGATTTACAATATCGTTGATAACAAGCGACATCTCTTCATCAGACAGGGACTGAATCTCCGGGGGCAGGCCGGAAACGACTATGGAGGTAACTACCGAAGATTGAAAGGCAAGCCAAATCCCCAGGACTATAAGTGCCGGGAGTCCGCACCAGAGGGCCACATAAAATCCATAGTAGCCAGGCAAAGAATGAAGTTTCCTGATTTCTCCATTGACGGTTTTAGAAGAGCGGCTCCTGCCTGCATAGAAACCAACGGCTGAGAGAATAATAACAGTAAATATAAGTATGGAATATTTCATTACATTGAAAATGTCTTCAGATTCTTTCCCTCCCTCCGGAATTTCTCTCTCTCTTCATCCGGCATGGGAATGAGACCCTTGTCAATCAGATAGCCTTCAGGCCCCCAGGCTTTTTCGCTGGTAAACTCTTTGATATATTCCTTAATACCCGGGATCATACCTGCATGGGCCTTCTTCACATAGAAATAAAGGGGTCTCGAAACAGGGTATTTCCCGCTTGCGATGTTTTCAAATTCCGGCTCCACACCGTCAACGATACTGCCCTGTATTTTGTCTGCATTCTGGTCAAGAAAGGAAAAACCGAATACCCCGAATGCATCGGGATTAGCTTCGAGCTTCCTGACAATGAGCACGTCATTCTCACCTGCCTCAATATATGCCCCGTCTTCACGCACTGCCTGGCAGATTGCCTTATATTTCTTTTTGTCCTTTTTCTTCATTGCCTTAATCCAGCCGAACTTCCTGCATCCGCCTTCCAGCGCCAGTTCGGCAAAGGCATCCCTGGTGCCTGATGTGGGCGGAGGCCCGAGGACTTCGATTTTGATATCCGGCAGAGAGGGATTCACGTCCTTCCATGTCCTGTAGGGGTTTTGAATCAGCGACTCGCCGATGCCGGATGGGACATCTTTGGCCAGGGCCAGGAAAAGGTCTTTACGGCTGACACTCATCCTATCAGTCTTTCTCGAATTTGCAATGACGATGCCGTCATAACCGATCTTGATCTCTGTGAGTTCCCTCACGCCGTTTTCAGCGCATCTTTTAACTTCCGACTTTTTGATACGCCGTGAAGCATTTACGATATCCGGGTATTGAACGCCGATGCCTGAGCAAAACAGCTTCAGGCCGCCGCCGGAACCGGTGGACTCGACTTTTGGAGTTTTAAATTTAGTGGTTTTGCCGAACTTTTCCGCTACAACTGTGGCAAACGGATACACACTTGACGAGCCGACTATGCTGATGTAATTACGTCCTGCTGCGTTGGCAGCAGGCATTAATACAGGCAATATCAGTGTTGCTGCGGCAAATAACATTAAAGCTATCGCCATTCCGGATATTTTCTTCATGATTGTAAGCCTCCTTTTTTATAGATTACAGATACATAATATCAGGGCAATGTTACAGGGATGTTAAGGGTCTGTTAAGTTTTGAGGGAACTTCGGCTATTTGCTCTTTGCTGAAAGGCACATTTTCCGTTAAAATGTAACATCTTGATTTTAGGGAGGGGAATTAGTCCGGCCCTTGTTCATCGGTAATAAATTCATTACGATATAATTAAGAGAAAATTTGACGCCAACTTGCGATATGTAAAATGAACAACTATCTCGACACAGATAAAAGCGTAATAATATCATCTCCCGCAGGCTCCGGCAAAACAGAGAAACTTGCGAGGCGTTATATAGCGCTTCTTCAGAAGGGGGTGGATGTAGAGAGAATCCTTGCCATTACTTTTACCGACAAGGCCGCCGCCGAGATGAAGCAGAGGATCCTGAGAATTCTCGGGGATGAAGACAAAGGGTTATTTTTAAAGCTCCTGGAAAAGATGCCCCTCATGAGGGTGTCAACGATCCATTCATTTTGCGGAACCCTCCTCAGGCGATTTTCCTTTGAGGCCTCAATTGATCCCAACTATATGGTCGAGGATGCAATCGACTCTGATATGATATGGGAAGAGATACTCTATGAAGTCCTCATGGATGCAGGCAGGGGGAGCAAAGGACATGAAATATTACTCCAGACCCTCAGTGAAAAGGGGTTCAGGGGACTTAATTATCTTCGGAACACGGTAGATTATCTTTTCCGGAAAAGGCCTTTTTCCATAGAGGCTCAACCCTTCCCGCACACCTCCGGCGCCGGTTCATTGATGGAGGAGCTTAGATCATGGCAGGGCGTGAATGATTTGATAGAGGACTATGAAGATTTTTTCAGGGAAGGCTCCTTTGAGGAGAAAAAGAGGTGGGAAAAATACTTTCTGACAGAGAAAAAGGAACCCCGCAAAAGACCGGTCCCTCTGCTGAAAAATATTCCCGGTTACCGTGACTGGGCATTCAGAATGCATGTGTTATGGAAGGACAAGCTGATTCAGGAGCATGTAAAGAGGACCGGAAGGATAATGGATATCTACAGGAAATGCATAGCCGGGTATACGGATATAAAAAGGGCAAAGGGAATGCTGGATTTCAGTGACCTTGAATATCTTGCATACAAAATGCTGACCGAAAACCCCGAGTGGGCAAATATCCTGTATGCATTTGATGAAAAAACAGACCATATCCTTGTTGACGAATTCCAGGACACCAACACGTTTCAGTGGGCGATAATCAATAAATTAACAGAGGAATGGCGGTCGGGACTGGGCCCAAAAAGGGAAGAAGGGATAAGGCCCACCATGTTTTTTGTCGGGGATGAAAAGCAGTCCATATATTATTTCAGGGGCGCAAACGTGGAAATTTTCCGCAGGGCAAAAGAAAAGCTCGAAACCTGGCTCGGAGATGAATTCTATTATGAAGAGATCAAGGAAAATTACCGCAGCAGCCCTGCAATTATCGAATTCACAAACCGGGTTTTTTCAAAGATCATGCATGCCGGAGAAGAAAGCCCTTCATGGATAACAAGATACAGTCCTTTCAGCGCCTACAGGACAGGCATTCCCGATGCAGGCCGGGTAGAGCTTATCCTGCTGGATGATGAGAGCCGGAACATGCAGGAGTCTAAACAAAAGGAAGCGGATGTCCTCGCACAGAGGATCCGGGGGCTTGCAGGGGATTTCCGGATAACCGACAGAAACACTCAGCAGCAGAGGCCGTGCAAATATATGGACATGGCTGTACTTTTGAGAAAAAGGACCCATCTTAAAAAATATGAAGAGGCCTTAAGACAGTACGGCATACCTTTTGTTGCAGTTAAGGGCATCGGTTTTTATCAGGAGCCTGAGGTTGCCATGCTCCGGGCCTTTATATTTTTCCTCTCTAACCCCGGGGATGATTACAGTCTTTACATTCTTTTGAAGAGTCCTCTCTTCCATATGCAGGAGAGCGGGATTATCAGGTTGATAAACAGCGAAGGCGATTCTCTTTTTGAAAAGATGAGAGATAGATGTTCAACAGATGCCACCCCCCCTGTAACCCCCTCCTTAGTAAGGGGGGGCGCAGGGGGGAACCCTGTCCAGCTTCTTCAGGACTGGCTCTCACAGCTTCCATACACGCCTGTCTCAGTACTGATTGAACAGGCCCTTACCGGGACAAAGGCCTGGAGGTATTTCCATGAAGCCCAGAGAAAGGCGAACATAAAAAAATTTATCAGGATAATGGAAGACCTCGAGGCAAACGGCAAATCGATTCTCAGGATAAGAGACTTCCTTGAAAGGACATGCAATAAAAATGAAGAACCCAAGGCAAATGTAAACACCGAAGGAATGGATGCCGTAAAAATAATGACCATCCACGCAGCCAAGGGCCTGGAATTCCCTGTTGTCTTTGTGCCGGGAATTGAAGAGCCCTTCAGCTTTAAAACAGGCGAAAACCTGGTCTATGAAAAGGACGGAAAATTCTTTTTCAAGTCCGAACCCGAACCATCAATCCGCAAACAGGACGAAGACTTCCTGATTCATCAGGCAAAAGAGGAGGAAGAGCAGAAAAGGCTGTTTTATGTGGCGGTTACAAGGGCGGAGGAAGCGCTTTTCCTTATCAGCCGCTGGAGCGGCAGGGACAGAAGTTTCCTCTCCTTTCTCAGGCAGGGACTCGGCCTTGAAAAGCAGGATGCATCGTACGGTATTGAATCGGATGTCCCGGGGTTTAAAATATTGAGAAGGGAAGATGTAAAAATGCGCTTTGAGCATGCTCCAAAACATGAAGCAGATAAAAAGCCTCTGCATCCTGTGCAAGTGACGCCGATGACAATTAAAAAACAGGCCCTATGGAAAACGGTTACGGAAACTGTTGATATTAAGAGACGGCACGGCAAAGACTGGGTAATCCTCGGGGATATCATGCACAGGATTTTTGAAGGCGTATCAAAAGGCATTTTACAGGACAGTGATATCAGGCCGAAAGCCGGTAAACTGCTCGAATCCGGGGGAATTCTCAAAGAACAGGGAGAAGAAAAAATATTAATGATTGAGAGAGACATAGCTGCCTTAAAGAGTAAAGGCATATGGCAGGATATTATTGCGCCGAAAAAAGATTCATTTTCCGAGCTGCCGTTTATATATGAGGAGAATAACGTTGTCTATACGGGAAGGATTGACAGGATAATAACAGGGGGCGATATTTACGGAATATACGATTACAAGACATTCCCTGTCAGGGAAAAAGATATAGAGTATCTTTTGAAAGGATATTCCGGCCAGCTTAATATTTATAAAAGAGCAGTGAAAAAATTATTTAACCCGAAACAGGTAAAAGCTTTTATTCTCTTTACGCATACGGGCGATATCAGGGAGGTGTGAAAAACAGTGGCAGAGGCACAGAGGCGCAAAGGCACAAAGGGGTGTCTTTCAATATGAAGAGACCATTCGGCCAGCACTTCCTTTTTGATCTGAATATACTCGGAAAGATACTGGATTGCAGCAGTGTGACCCCTGATGATACGGTGGTTGAAATAGGCCCCGGACTGGGGAGATTGACAAAACTTCTTTCAGAGCGCGTCAAAAATGTTATTGCCATAGAATTCGATAAAAAGTTGATTGCCCGGCTCAGGGAAAATCTTTCAACAAAGACAAATGTGGAAGTTGTAACAGCGGATGCCCTGAAATTCCCTTATGACACCATCAAAGGCAGCTTCAGGGTAGTTGCGAATATCCCTTATTATATAACCACGCCTCTCATATTCCGGCTGCTTGAGTTCAGGGCAAAAATTCCCTCTATGACGTTATTGATGCAAAAGGAAGTGGCAAAAAGGATTGTTGCTTTGCCGGGCGGCAAGGATTACGGCGTGCTTTCAATCTCCATCCGCTTATACACAAAACCCGAGATAAAATTCAGGGTGTCCGGAAAGGCTTTTTCACCGCCCCCTAAAGTAGATTCAGCGGTTGTACATTTTAAAGTTTCTTCCTCACCCCGTTATAAAGTAAGTGATGAGGCCCTTTTTCTGAAGATCGTAAGGACAGCCTTTTCACAAAGAAGAAAGACCATAGTGAACAGCCTGAAATTATTTCAGGGGGTGAAAGATGCCCTCCGGGAGGCCGGCATTGATCCTGGAATCCGTCCGGAAAAGTTAAGCATACAGGATTTTATAAGGCTGGCAGACGCCCTCCCTCCCCCGGAGACATTTAAGGAATAGAATGGGTTTGAATGACGGATTGATTGGATAACTCCCCCCGGCTCCCCTTAAGTTAAGGGGAGCCGGGGAGGGGTTGCTTTAATAATCCATTGTTCATTGTTTCATAAGGACTACTGAACTATTTCAAGAAATCGAGCATTCTTTATGTTACAGCTTCAACAATACCATTCCGGAAACCGGATCAAGCTCTCTTGTTGCATTTATTCCCTCCATCTCAATTATGATTGCTTCGAGCACAAGAAAGGTCTCTGATTTTTCACGAAGGCAGCCGACTTTTACCATTTCTTTTTTACCAAAAGCGCCATGAAAATGGATCTTTGGTTCATCTTTTTGCCAGAAGATTGTTCCCAGACCCAAAACCTCATGGCTTTCTCCAAGCTCTTTCCATACGGGTTCCGGAGGCAATTCGTCGCTTTGAGGACCGACTACGATTTTTCCTTCACGCATTCCGCCTACAAGATAAAAAACTCCTGCCCTGATATTTTCTTTTTTAGCAATGTTGGAAAGATTCGCGAGTACGTCATCATGATCTTCAAATCTTGCAACAACTATTCTTCCCGGTTTTCCTACCTGGTATTTCATAAAAGACCTCCCTGATGATTTGGAAAATGATTATATCTCATCGGAAATTATATAATGTCGCACCACTTAAATCTAATATTTATAGAAATATCCGGGGGCTATTATTTTTATTTATGCACTTATTTTGATTTGACTTAACCTGTATCAACTATATAAAATATTTTTTCACTTACGCATTAAAGAGGGTGTTAAAAAGCATATTCAAATTGTATCCACGTCAATTTTCCCAATAAGGCGGTCCGTATGAACGAAAAAAAGTGTGAAACGATTCTCAATAAGTATAACGAAGAAAAAGGAAGCATCATATCCATACTCCAGGATGTCCAGGAAAGCTTCGGGTATATTCCCGAAGATGTTGTGTTCTGGTTTGCTGAAAAGCTCAATATCCCGGCGAGTAATTTTTTCGGTGTAACGACTTTTTATGCGCAGTTCTACTTGAAACCCCGCGGGAAACATATCATAACAGCATGCTGCGGAACCGCATGCCATGTGAAAGGCGCTGAGCCGATAATTAACAGGATGAGGGCGGAACTTGGAATTGCCGAGGGCGAGGATACAACCACAGACGGCCAGTTTACGCTTGAAAAGCTGGCATGCATAGGCGCCTGCAGTATTGCGCCGGTGCTCATTGTAAATAAAAAGGTCTATGGAGGCATGTCTCCGAATAAGGCTTCGAGGATGCTGAAAGAATACGAAAAGAGTTCACCCCGATAAAGAGCGAACGGGGCGTTTATTTCCAACCGGTAAAGGCGGATAGAATGGCTGAAAAGAAAAAAGCTAAAGCTAAAACTGCAATCAGGGCTAAAACCGGATCCGGGCCGAAAGCCAAGGGTCCGGATGTGACGGGATTAACCATCAGGGTTTGTGTGGGCACAGGCGGTCTGGCAGCGGGCAGCCAGGAAGTCATTGATTCGTTTCACACGGAACTCAAAGCTCACGGGTTGGAAGCGGCTGTTGAAAAGAAGAGCGTAAATAAGACAGGGTGCCGGGGGTTTTGCGCAAAGGATGTGCTTGCGGATGTCATCTTTAATGGAAGCGCATCAACTTATCAGCGTCTAACACCTGAGAAAATCGGCCGTATTGTGGAAGAACATATTATAAACGGCCGGCCTGTTGAGGAATGGCTTGTGGGTCCGGACTACCATATTTTCCATGATAAACAGACAAAGATTCTCCTTAAACAGTGCGGCCAGATAGACCCGGAAGATATTAACGCTTATATCGGAATAGGCGGGTATGAAGGGGCAAAGAAGGCGCTTTCATTAACCGAATTCGAGACAATAGAAGAGGTCAAGAAATCAGGTCTTCGCGGCAGGGGCGGCGCGGGCTTCCTTACCGGCCTTAAATGGGAATTCTGCAGCATGTCCAGGGCTGCCCCCAAATATATTATCTGCAATGCGGACGAAGGCGACCCCGGAGCTTTTATGGACCGTTCGATTATTGAAGGCAATCCCCATTCAGTTATCGAAGGCATGATAATCGGCGGATATGCGATAGGCGCGAACACCGGTTATATCTATATCCGCGCGGAGTACCCGCTTGCAATAGAAAGATTAAAAATCGCGATAGATGAAGCGACTAAAAAAGGATTTATTGGAAAGAATGTTTTTGAAAGCGGGTTTGATTTTGAAATCCGCATCAAGGAAGGCGCCGGCGCATTTATCTGCGGTGAAGAGACAGCGCTCATAGCCTCAATCGAGGGCAAACGAGGAATGCCGCGCTCGAAACCGCCTTTTCCCGTGAACAAGGGGTTGCGCGGTAAACCTACTGTTATCAATAACGTGGAGACACTCTCAAATCTCCCCTCGATCATAACAAAGGGAGCTTCATGGTTTTCATCAATCGGTTCCGAACAAAGCAAGGGCACCAAGGTCTTTGCCCTTACCGGAAATATTAAAAATACAGGACTTATAGAAGTGCCCATGGGCATCTCTCTTAAAGAGATTATTTACGACATCGGCGGCGGCATTGAGAAAAAGAACCGGAAGTTAAAGGCCGTTCAGACCGGCGGCCCGTCCGGCGGATGCATCCCGGCATCCCGCATCGACATGCCCGTAGATTACGAGTCATTAACGAGGATCGGCTCTATGATGGGATCAGGCGGCATGGTTGTCATGGATAATGCCACCTGTATGGTCGATATGTCTAAATTCTTCATTTCATTTACCCAGAGTGAATCGTGCGGAAAATGCGTGCCCTGCAGGATAGGGACAAAAAGGATGCTCGAGATACTGACGAGGATAACCGAGGGCAACGGAAAAGATGGAGATATAGATTTACTGGTAGAGCTGGGAACGGACATCAAATTATCATCCCTGTGCGGTCTCGGACAGTCCGCGCCGAATCCGGTTCTTTCGACCATAAATTTTTTCAGAAAAGAATATGAGTCTCACATCAAAAAGGGGATATGCCCGGCAGGGGCCTGCAAGGCATTGCGCCAGTATGTTGTAAACGCCGAAGCCTGCAAGATGTGCGGTAAGTGCGCGAGGGTATGTCCTTCATCCGCCGTTATATGGCAGCCGAAGCAGAAGGCCGTTATTAACAAGTCAAAGTGTGTAAAATGCGGGGCATGTTTTGATGCCTGTCCGTTTAAATCTATTATGTAAGAGGAATAATCAAGGGGGGGGTATGATAAGCAGACAGAGATTAAAAGAAATTGCGCTGTTTAAGGATTTCACGGAAGATGAACTTAACATGATAGCGCCAATGCTTACGGAAGAATTTTATAAGAAGGGCAAGGTAATCTGGGAAGAAGACAGTCCCGGACAGGGTCTTCATATCATTGATTATGGAAAAGTGAGGGTTACCAAGAGGACAAAGGAAGAGACCAAACAGATACTTGCCGTGCTGAAGGAAAATAATTTTTACGGTGAACTCTCACTTCTTGATGGACGCGCGCATTCTGCGGCCATTGAGGCGCTTGAGGATACCAAGGTATTGGTTCTTAAAAGAAGTGACTTGGAAAAAATGCTGGAGGAAACACCCAAGACAGCTTACAAAATAGTCCGGGAGATGACGATCGCCATTAATGAGATATTACGCGAAATGAATGATAAATTCATGAAATTAGTAAATTATGTTTGGGAGTGAATAACGACAATTATGAATTACGAATTGACGATGGAGGTTAGGTTTTGCCTGGGAAAAAGATAAAGAAAATAGAAATCGACGGCAGGAAAATCAGTTGCGAAAAGGAAGAGACAATTCTGCAGGCTGCGAAAAAAGCCGGGATTGAGATACCGACCCTCTGCCATGACGATCGTCTTGAACCATACGGCGGATGCCGTTTATGTATAGTCGAGGTAAAGGGCGTCGGCAGGCCGCTGCCTGCATGCACTACTCCTGTGACAAACAATATGGAGATTCGAACTGAAAACGATACGATAAAAAGGATAAGAAAGAACATCATCTCACTGCTCTTATCCAACCACCCGAATGACTGTATGAGATGCGAAAAGACAGGAGACTGCGCGCTTCAGGGCCTGGCATACAGATATGATGTGGACGGATCGCGTTTTGAAGGAGAGCAATGGGATCTGCCGATTCGTGATGATAACCCGTTTATTACCTATGAGCCCAACAAATGCATACTTTGCGGGAGGTGCGTAAGGATATGCAATGAAGTTGTTATGGCCGGGACAATAGACCTCGTTGGCAGGGGATTTAATTCCATGCCCGACACGGCGTTTAGAAAGCCCCGCTCATTAGATAACTGCGAATTTTGCGGACAATGCGTTTCCACATGTCCAACCGGAGCCCTTACCGACAAAAAGGCAAGGGGCAGGGGGCGCGCCTATGAAATGAAAAAGGTCAGGACTACCTGTTCCTACTGCGGAACCGGCTGTAATTTCGATCTGAATGTAAAAGACGGTAAAGTGGTGAAAGTGACTTCTGCATATGATGCCCCTGTTAATCACGGCAACCTCTGTATCAAGGGCAGATACGGGTATGATTTCATACACAATGCCGACAGGATAAAAACCCCGCTTATCAGAAAAGGCGACAGCTTCCATGAGGCTACATGGGATGAGGCGCTTGATCTGATTGCAGGCAGATTTTCCGGGCTTATGAAGAAATACGGAAACAAGTCGGTGGGAGCCTTTTCATCATCCCGGTGCACCAATGAAGAAAACTTCCTGGTTTCAAAATTCGCAAGAACAGTATTCAAAAACAACAATGTGGACAACTGTGCCCGTGTCTGACACGCTCCTACTGTGGCCGGTCTGGCCACCAGCTTGGGAGCAGGCGCTGCCACCAATTCATTAGCCCAGATGCCGGATATAGATGCACTCTTTCTGTTCGGCTCCAACCCGACTGAAGCACATCCCATAGTTTCACTTTATCTGAAAAAGGCGCTTCAAAACGGGGCCCGGCTCATTGTCGGTGATCCGAGAAAGACATGGATGGCAAAGCGTGCCGATGTATGGCTCAATCTGTGTCCCGGCAGCAACATAGCGCTTTTGAACGGCATGGTAAATGTGATATTGAAGGAAGGGTGGCAGAATAAAGAGTTTATCAAGAAGCGTACAGAGGGTTTTGGGGAATTAAAAAAGAAGGTCAGGGAATACGACCTTAAGAAAGTCGAGAAGTTAACCGACGTTCCAAAGGAAAAGATTATTGAAGCTGCCCGTCTTTATTCCCATGCAGACAAGGCAATGATTGTTTACGGTCTCGGGGTCACAGAGCACCGGACCGGCACTGAAAACGCAATGGCAATTGCCAACCTTGCCCTTGTCTGTGGACATCTCGGCAGGCCGTCAACAGGCATTATGGCCTTAAGAGGACAGAATAATGTCCAGGGCGCTTCAGACCTCGGCCCGCTGCCGGCTACATTCCCGGGATATCAATCCGTTACGGATTCCGAAGCGCGTGAAAGGTTTGAAAAGGCATGGGGCGTGCCCATGTCGCCTGAAATTGGATTGAAATCCGTTGAAATGCTCGAGCTGGCATGCGAGGGAAAATTCAAGGGGATATTCATCCTCGGTGAAGATCCGGCACAGACCGACCCGGATGTTCATGAAGTGCGAAAGGCGCTGAGTTCACTCGAATTCCTTGTAGTTCAGGATATCTTTCACACAGAGACCACAAAGTATGCGCATGTGATACTTCCGGGTGCAAGCTTTGCTGAAAAAGACGGCACATTTACCAATGGTGAACGCAGGGTTCAGCGCATAAGAAAGGCCATAGAGCCCATAGCGGGAAAGGCGGAATGGCAGGTCATCTGCGAGCTTGCTACCAGGATGGGATATCCGATGAGTTATAACCACCCGTCGGATATCATGGACGAGATTGCAAGCCTGACCCCGATTTACGGCGGGATAAGTTATGAACGCCTTGAAAAGGAAAGCATACAGTGGCCCTGTCCTGCAAAAGATCACCCCGGAACAACTACACTTTATACGGACCTCTTCTCCAGACCCGGTGGACTGGCTAAGTTCATGGCCCTTGACCATAAAGGCTCGGGTGAAGTGCCGGATAAGGAATATCCCTATGTCCTCATAACAGGAAGAATACGGGAGCACTATAATAACGGCTCAATGACACGCAGGGTGAAGGGCATTATGGAGCTTGTCTCTGAAGAACTGCTTGAGATAAACCCTGAAGATGCAAAAAAATTAAAGATCAAAAACGGCGACAAAGTTAAGGTTTCTTCAAGAAGAGGCAACATCAAAGTCAAAGTCAAAGTCACCGGTCGTTCACAGCCGCACAATGTATTTCTGACATTTCATTTCCCGGAGGCACTTTCAAACCTCCTGACCTCGGGGCACAAAGACCCGATCACAGGCACTCCCGAATACAAGTCGTGTGCAGTGAAGATAGAGAAGTAAATCTTTATTCTCTCTTCCCGTATCCGGCACCGGAAATACTTATATTGCACATAATGGTGGCACGTTATTGCTGTGTCATGGCACACTATAAACCTGTATTTGAACATTTGCGCCCGTCTGTTTATTTCCTGACCCCTTTGATTTTATAGAAAAAAACAGCAGTTAAATTTTTACTATGCTTCCGGCACGTTTCTTGAATATAACGGGGTTGTTCTTAAACCATTATTGCGCAGATTTTATCTGTAAAGATGGCAAATGGGATTGAATTTCAGGAAGCACAGAAAATTCAGAGCAATTATGTTAGGGTAAACATATACTGTTACAGCCTTCAAAAAAGGGAGAATGAAAAAATGAAAAGGAAATGCTTGATATTAAGCCTGGTGTTGCTGATATGTGGATTTACGGTTTCTTCACAAGCAGCCCTTTACGACCGTGGAGGCGGGCTTATCTACGATGATGTACTCAACATTACATGGCTTGCAGATGCCAACTATGCTGTGACATCGGGGTATGATGATGACGGCCTGATGAACTGGTCTGATGCCGTGGAATGGGCTGATACCCTGGAGTATGCAAAGTATGACGACTGGCGGCTGCCGGATATCACTATCCCCTGTGAAGGCATCATCGACTGCACTGTAAACAGCGAGTTCGGTTACCTCTTTTATATAGAGCTTGGAGGAATGCCCGGTGAACCCATTTCAGGAGACGTAAGCTATTTTACCGGTATCCAGGGGTGGGTTTACTGGATGCAGAGAACTTTTCCACCCAATCCGGAATATGCAGTTGACTTTGACTTTTCCAACGGGTTCTTAGGCGTGAGTCCAAAGATCCATGAAGCTTATATCTGGGCTGTACGTGATGGCGATTCCGCCCCGCCAATAATACCTGAACCAATAAGTTCCGTCCTCTTTGTTACAGGTGGAGCAGCTTTAGCAGGTAAACGTTATTTTAAGAGAAAGAAAACAGGCAATTAAGAAAAATACGGCATTGTTTTTTTTATAACCGCAATAAGAGAAAGGCTTCGAATATTTCAAGCCTTTCTTTTGCCCTGCATTTTTTCCATAAGGTCGAATAATTTTATTATTTGAACAGGATTAACAGGTATCCTTATTTACTTTTACAGGAAATTATTAGATAATAAAGGATGCCAAATATCGATTCTCAGGTAAAAAACATACTAACTAAAAAAATAATATAATAACCTTATGTTGAGAAAATTACCTGTCGGTAATTTTGCCGGACCGATGCCTTATGAGGCGGTTATTATACGGATGTGGTTAATACTACGACTGAATTGAAGCAGGAATGTTGCGTGTTTATCCTTTTAGCATTTACTGCCTTTGATAATAATCTCTGTTGAAGACAGGGAATTACTTAAAAGAGATGGAAACATAGCATGTATATTAATTTATGGTTACAGGCCGGGATGTAACTCAGGGGGCGGAGCATTAAGAAGAGAAAAAAATGCAAAAAGTATGGAGTAGTGTCATGTCAAGTGTAAGATGTCATTCCGGCTTCTTCATAAAGGATTCCCGACGCGCTTCGCTTGCGGGAATGACTATTTAGAGTCTGTTTATAAATAGCTGTTTTTTATTTTTGTCATACCCGAAGTTTGTAGTCGGGTATCCAGAACTCACTGAAAAGAATGGATTCCTGCCCAAAGGACAGCGGGAATGACAGCTTAATTGTTGAGTTTATACACAGACTCTATTTAAACAACCCGTCAATTTACGGTTGACGTGACAATAGTTAATAAACGCAATGCAATCTTAGATTTTTAAGATCATTGCTCATTTAAAAATAATATCAGGACTGAATCCAATGTTATCTTTTCGACGCAAACTACTGCTTAATTTATTTAAACTTTCAGATATATGTATATTAATTGTCGCCCTCGCCGTTGCCTCAATATCTGTGCTATCCCCCGAAACATGGATGACATTAGGGGACTTTTTTTCCCTGCAAATCAAGGTCATACATATCATCGGCCTTTTTATTATGATACTGTTGTGGCACTTGATTTTTCATACATTCCAGCTTTATCGCTCCCGGAGATTTAACAGTAAGATCAGTGAATGGAAAGATATTCTCAAGGCCACGATGACTGGAACAGTGATCCTGGCTATAGCCGGGCCTGTTTTTTCCATTGATATCATTACCCCGTTTTTCTGCCTGGTTTTCTGGGTCTCAAGTACGGTTCTGACTATATTATTCCGCGTTATATTAAGGTCTGTGCTTGAAAGGGTGCGTCTTTACGGAAGGAACCTGCGTTTTGTCCTTATTGTCGGAACAAACCAGAGGGCGTATGATTTTGCTAATAAGCTTGGAGAAAAAATGGAATCGGGATATCGCCTCATAGGGTATATTGACAAGAATATTTACCGGCCCAAAGAAGGGGTGAATCTCCTGGGAACAATAGAGGACTTTTCCATAGTTATGAAGAACAATGTCATTGATGAGATTGTTATTGCCCTGCCTATCAAGTCATATTATGAAGAAATTCAGCAGATTGTGCAAAAGGCGGAGGAACAGGGAATAGTGATACGATATCTTCCTCAGCTCTTTAACACCAGGGTCGCTGAATCAAGGGCTGAAATATTTGAAGATGTTCCCA
The DNA here is from genome assembly GCA_011040095.1 of Nitrospirota bacterium. Lineage (GTDB taxonomy): Bacteria > Nitrospirota > Thermodesulfovibrionia > UBA6902 > UBA6902 > BMS3ABIN06. The sequence continues at coordinate 2,389 of DRDE01000239.1, read as the reverse complement.
TACTGACAATGGAATCCGGGCACCAGAACGGCTGGCAGTACGTTACAAAACGCGCCATTGACCTGATATTGGCATCTGTTTTAATAACAATGACATCGCCTTTGATGGCAATTGCAGCCGTTGCCACTAAACTTACATCGCCCGGTCCGGTTTTGTTCATTCAGGAAAGGATTGGATATAATAAAAGAGTATTCCGGTGTTATAAGTTCCGGACTATGGAAGCAGGCGCGGAAAAACAGCAGGCACAGCTTGAACACCTGAATGAGATGGATGGTCCTGTATTCAAAATCCGGAACGACCCGAGAATTACCAGGGTTGGCAAATGGCTCCGGAAATGGAGCATAGATGAACTCCCCCAGCTTTTCAACGTTATTAAGGGAGATATGAGCCTGGTAGGCCCCAGACCTCTTCCTTTGCGGGATTTCAATAATTTTGAAAAAGACTGGCAGCACCGGCGCTGCAGTGTGCTGCCGGGCATGACGTGCACCTGGCAGGTAAAAGGCAGGAATAAAATTTCATTTGAAGACTGGATAACGCTGGATATGGCATATATAGACAACTGGAAGGTCACCGATGACTTAAAAATACTTTTTAAAACAATTCCGGCTGTTATGAGAAAGAAGGGGGCTGCTTAAAGCTGCTGCTTGTCAAGATTCCCCAAAACCGGCTAAGATAAACAGGGAATAACAATAAACAGGAGAATGCATATGAAAACCAGGATACCGTATTTTCTAACTATAGTCATAATGTTTTTTGTCTGGCCGGTTTTATTGGGCGGATGTGCGTCAACAGATAAAAAGCCGGAAGACATTCCGGATACTCCTTCTGTATCGGATGATGTTCCGGAAGCAATAAAGATCACGGAATTCATTCTTGGGGCAGGAGATACGATCGAGATTGCGGTTTACCGGCATGATGATTTAAAAAGAAGTATCAGGATAGATACTTCCGGGATTGTAACATACCCGTTAGTCGGTGATATCAAGGCAGCAGGACTCGGAATATTACAGTTCAGAGATAATATCCGGGCCGGACTTTCAAAATATATAGTCAACCCCCAGGTATCGGTTAATGTTACGTCTGTTCAGAGCCGGAAGTTCTCAGTCCTCGGTGAGGTCAAAACCCCCGGAATTTTCAGCCTTGAAAGTCCCACTACCTTTCTTGAGGCAATGGCAAAGGCCGGGGGATTTACAATAGATGCAAAACAAAAAACCGTCCTGCTCATAAGGGGTGGTGTGAATACCCCCGAATTAGTAACACTTAACCTGGAGAAAGCCTTGAAAGAGGGGGACCTGGAACAAAACGGCTATATCCGGAAAGGTGATGTCATATATGTGCCTGCAACGATCATTGCGGATGTAAGCAGGTTTGCCCAGCACATTTCAAGAATAATCGCGCCTATGCTTTCGCTGGAACAGGGTTATTTTATCGGCCAGCAGATCGAAGCTGCATCAGGTTCTGAAACTACTTCCAGAACTACTTCCATCATAGTTAATCCCCCGTCTCCTTGATCCTCAAAGGTAACGTAAAATTAATTATAAAAGGAGAATATTTTATGAAAAACGAAAATATTACAGGTTCAGTTTGTAAATTTGGCATTATAGCTCTAACAGGCAAAGGCAAAATGAAGAAGCTAACAGTTAGTTTCCTGATGTTATTTATAATGGTTTCATTAGTGTACACCTATGATGCATCAGCGAAGAAGAATATAGTCACAAACATAGTTGTTACATTCAGACCACCGGCGCCGGAGGAACAAAAGACTATTGCCCGTAAGCTGGAACTTACAGAGGAACAAAAGGCACAGATGAAAGTGATTAACGGGAAATACAGGCAACAGTCTGCGGCATTGAAAAACAAATACAATGCAGCTTATAAGGATGTTGTCCTGTTGATGAAAGAGGACAACCCGAATAAGGAAAGAGTTAACCGGGAATTAAAAACTTTCCACAACATTCATTCACAGGTAGTCGATGCCGAGGTGCAATACTGGATGGACCTGAAGACCATTCTCACTCCTGCACAGAATAATAAACTGTGGGAGATTTTTGAAAAGGGCCGAATAAGAAAATAGATGAATCATAATAGTTCAGCCATCGGCTTTCAGCGTTCAGCGCTCAGCTTACTGATAGCTGAGCGCTTACCATGAATCTGACAGGGAAAATCGCCTTAATCACAGGGGGGTCTAAAGGTATTGGGAAGACGATAGCTTTGGAATTGGCAAGTAAAGGTGTGTCTGTTGCAATAAACTATGGAACTGACGATAAAAGCGCAGAAAAAACCCTTAATGAAATAATATCACTTGGCGGGAAGGCTGTTAAATTCAAGGCGGGGGTTGAACAATGGAGTGAAGTTCAGGAAATGATCCGGTATGTAAAAGAGCATCTCG
>DRDE01000238.1 GCA_011040095.1 Nitrospirota bacterium | reverse complement strand
TTTTCCTTCGGAACCCTTTCACCCTAAATTGAAGGGTTTTGAAGGAAAATGAATGGATTAACCCGAAGATATTCGGGTTTGAATAATTCGATTATTTGAGTCAAAATAATTCGCAATACAACAAACGCATCTGAAATAAATAATTCCAGCAATCGTTATCGTTTCTAAACTGATAAAGAAATTCCTGAAAATCCTTCGGGTACTTTTCTTCATTTCGCATTAACTTATTCTACCCCAATCTTCAACTTGAGTAAAGCAGAGAAGCAGTTTCATTAATTTCAACAAGGTTGTAATCGGCTTTTACCCTGTATGTATAAAGCTGTCTTAATGGTAAACGGAAATGTTCCAATATCCCTGGTGATTGTTTGGGGTGTGTCGGATTAAACCAGTGACCACGAACAAATGGTTTGATTATGGCAAGATGCTTCCAAATCCGTCCTCCCTCAGGATCGCCACAGGCAGACCACATTGCCTGATACGATGCATAATATAACCGTGATATTGCACTATTATATCTTTTATGCTTGAAAAGAACTCTTCCATCCTCAAGATAATTGTTAGCATATTTAATCCTAATTTCTATCATAATAAAGGTATCTCATCATCCGTTTTATGAACTTTCTTGAGTCTTTCACAATCTTCCTTGCAGTTTCTCTGTCGATTGTACACTTGGCTGTATAATCACATTCTTCCCTCTTTTTTCTCACATAATCAAATATCTTACCGTATTCTATTTCAATAATCCTGTTCTTTATGAAATAGTGGTTGAAAGCAGCTTGGACTCCTGAGTGTTTTGATCTCTCAAGTTTTTTTGTAAGTAATACAGCAGTAGTAATGCTAAACATTGCATAGTAAGACCTGTTGACTGCGGCCCTGTATCTTTTGAGTGATAACAGTTCACGAGCAGTCTCAATATCCTCTTCTGCCTTTTCTAAGCGGACTTTAATGAGCTCTTTTGTGTTTTCGTCCAAATCTCTATTCCATCTTTACGGACGTTTTTGTAAAAGGGGTCTTTGTTTCTTCTGTACCAATCAAATGTATTTTTGTCCATAACAACCGGTGAAAGCACAACATCATTCTTAAGCATTATTTCATAGGCAGACATGCTGATCTCGTCTTTCATCTTTTTATCGCTGTCGGATACGATTATAAGAATGTCTGCATCTGATTCCTTATTAAACTTTCCCCTTGCGACAGAGCCAAACAGGACAGCCGTTAATATCTTTGAGCTGTAATGTTTCCTTAGCAATCTCATATAATCGCTAACGGCTTTATTCAGTTTTCTGCTCATATAAGACTTTCAACCCTTTTGTTAAATTATACCTTCTCTATAAAAAAAATCAAAGGGAAATAAAGAGTTATGGGAATAAAGACTTATTAAAAGCTCTTGAAGTTCTGCAAAAGAATTTATAATTATACGGGAAGGCATTGGAAGTCCGGGGATACCGAAGGGTATCCCCGAACGAATATGATCCTTACTTACCTTGGCCACACGAACTGATTCCGGTTACCGAAAAGGTCTTCCGGAAGCCTTGGTCTGGCATTGATCGGTAGGGGGGCTATGCCGTTGGGACCAAACCATTTCTGGTATATTTTCTCGTAAGTCCCGTTCGCTATTAAATCCTGAAGCGCGAAGCTTACGGTATCCCTCCATTTACTGTCGTTTGCCGGAACTCCCATTCCGTAAAGTCCGGGGCTGAAAATAGGGCCGACAGGTTCGTAATTGACACCTGCTGCCCCTGCCACACCGGCTATGATCGGGGTATCCTGGATGTAGGCGTCAACTTTACCCTGCTTCAGGGCCAGAAAACATTCAGCGTTTGTCTGAAATGAACTGATCTGGAATTTTTTGTCGCAGCCAAGCTCCTTCAGGTAATCCTGTCCGGCAAGATAAGCGTTTGAGCCCTGGGTAACAGCCATCCTCTTGCCGCAGATATCTATCGGGTTTTTGAATCTTCCTTTTTTCGCATAGAAGATTTTTCCTGACCAGAGATACGGCGGCTCTGCAAAGTCGATCTGCTCGTCACGGCTTCTGGTGTGGCTCATGCTTGAGATCGTGATGTCAATTCTCCTGTTTGCGAGAAACGCTATCCTCGTCTTGTTATTGACAATAATCCTTTCAAGCTCAAGCTTCCTGCCCATCATCTCGCCGATTCTCTCGGCCATGGCTTCTCCGAGGTCAAGATCAAAGCCTGTCCAGTTACCGTTTTTGTCAATGTAATTGACCGGGGGGACGGTATTATTTGAACCAATCCTGATCTTCCCCTTTTTCTTGACTTCGTCATAAATGGATTTTCTTGCTACTGCGGATGAGACAGAGCCCACCAGGAACAACAGCGCTATAAGCGCTACGAGGCTGCTTCTTTTCATACTTTGTATCTCCTTTCTTTTGGTTGTTTGAAATTAAGGCTTTCACCAAAGCCTTTTGCCTGTGACCCGTTATAATTTGTCTGTTTTTTTAAGAGAACACTCAAACCATGAAAATATCTTCGATTGATCTTTGAAATCCAGACTCGAAATGATTATAGCAGTTAAAGCAAGATTCATGCCGGATACGCACTCCTTGATTTATTTAGAAATATTGCTTCAGAGCAGAAAGAAGAATGGTCAAAAACTGAACACTTGTTAATGTTTTGAACAAATAATGTTGTCTTTCGTATTTAAGTTGAAGCTACACTTAATACAAGTTGAACTACTTTATATGTCATTCCAGCTTGTCTGGAATCCTTTTTAAATACAAACACTCAACTCCTTTTTAGAAAAAAATAAAGATTCCGGACAAGCCGGAATGACAGACTTATCAGGTGTTTTCAACTTTTTTACGAAAGAACCAAATAATGTCTCAGTTTTTGTCAAGTTTGGCCTTAAGTGTGTTTCTTGATATGCCGAGCATCCTCGCGGTCAGGGCCTGATTCTCTTTATTGATCTCCAGGGCTTTTTTTATCAAAAGGCGCTCAAACGTAACCACGGCTTCTTTATAGATATTTGCCCCGCCTCTTTGCAGCAGCTCATTTGCCGCCTCGGACAATATTGTTTCAATGTCTTTTGTTTTAACCTCTGCAAGACCTGTCTGTGCCGGCCATTCACAGTCATCGGAGGAGAAAAAATCCGACTGGCACAAGACCATGCCCCTCTGGATAATGCTTTGAAGCTCCCTCACATTTCCCGGCCAGTAATAGTTTTTAAACTCTTCAACCAGCTCATGAGAGGCGGCTTTTACATCCTTTTCAAATTCCCTGTTGAATCTACGGATGAAATATTTAACTAAGTCGCCTATGTCCTCTTTTCTCTCTCTCAGGGGGGGGATAACTATACTGACAACATTTAATCGCCAGTAAAGGTCATCCCTGAATTTTCCGCTGTCACGCAATTCCTCGAGGTTTTTATTGGTAGCCGCTATTATCCTTACATCGCTTTTTATTGAATCTTTTCCCCCTATCCGCTGGAAACATCCGTCCTGAAGTATTCTCAACCACTTTGCCTGAAGAGACAGCGGCATGTCCCCGATTTCATCGAGAAACATCGTGCCTGTATCGCACTGTTCAAATTTACCGATTTTCCTGTTATCAGCGCCGGTAAAAGAGCCTTTTTCATACCCGAACAGCTCACTCTCAAGCAATGCCTCGGGCATGGCTGCGCAGTTTACGGGAAGGAAAGGTTTATTGACTCTTTTGCTGTGATGATAAATAGCCCTCGCAATCAGTTCTTTCCCTGTTCCGGTCTCTCCCCGCAATAGCACTGTCACATCGCTTCCGGCAACCTGCCCGACTTTTTTGTATATATCGAGCATAAGGGGGCTTTTGCCGATAATCCTGTCTCCCTCTTCATTCTCTGTTTCGTCAAAGGTTACAGGCGTAGAGATTTTTCTATCCATTATGGCCTTTTCCACAAGGGATATTAACCGGGTATTGTCAAAGGGTTTTGTCAGGTAATCGTATGCCCCGTGCTTCATGGCCGTTATGGCCCTTTCAGAGGTGCTGAAGGCGGTCATCATTATAATCGTAAGACCCGGGTAAAGTGATTTCAGTTTCCGGAGGGTTTCAAGGCCGTCCATTTTCGGCATTGTGACATCCATGATAACGAGACAGGGATTTTCCCTGCCTGTTTTTTCAATAGCTTCCAGACCGTTATTCGCGGTTATAACATCATAGCCGCGTCTGTTGAGAATCTTTCTGAATGAATAGCAGACTCCTTCTTCGTCATCTACAACAAGGATTTTATCCATCTTCAACCTCTTTCGGCAATCTTACGGTAAATACTGTTCCCGCGCCTTCGTTGCTGTTAAAGAACAAATTTCCGCCATGAGATTTTATTATATTATACGCTATTGATAACCCCAACCCTGTCCCCTCGTCTTTTGTCGTAAAAAACGGATCAAATATCTTTGAACGAATATCCGACGGAATACCGACACCTTTATCCCAGATCATTACCTCTGCAAATCTGTCATCCGACTTCCCGGAGA
>DRDE01000237.1 GCA_011040095.1 Nitrospirota bacterium | reverse complement strand
TATTTAGTGTCTGTTTATAAATTGCCGTTTTTTTGTTTTTGTCATACCCGAAGCCTGTAATCGGGTATCCAGAAGTCTTTAAAAACACTGGATTCCCGCCCAAAGGACCGCGGGAATGACGGCTCTATTGTTGAGTTTATACACAGACTCTATTTAGTGTCTGTTTATAAATTGCCGTTTTTTTGTTTTTGTCATACCCGAAGCCTGTAATCGGGTATCCAGAAGTCTTTAAAAACACTGGATTCCCGCCCAAAGGACCGCGGGAATGACGGCTCTATTGTTGAGTTTATACACAGACTCTATTTAGGTATTATGAAAAAACAGAAGAAATTAATGGAACAACCCTGCTCAGAGTGTAGTAGTTCCCTGGAGCAGAGATTAATCTCTCAGGAATTTGAAAGAGAAGGAGTAAAGGTTAAGCTTTCAGGGATAAAGGCGTGGGTGTGTAAGGGTTGTGGTGAAATATATTTTCAGCCAGGTGGTGCAGACAAGGTGGCCAAAGCAGCTAACTCCCTTTTTGAATTAGCTTTTGTAGAGAAACAGCATAAAGGTACTCTTACCGCACAAATTTAAATCATCGATAAGTTTTCTTTGATATTACCTCCACACCCCATTCTTTCAATTTCTCAAAAACCTTATCAATAAGCGCATCCATCTTATTACTGACAACATCGGAAAGCTCTGTAGAGGTTTCCATGGACTCCGGCTGTATGCCTATCAGGCACATCTTCCTCTATGGTCTTATAACCTGTAAATATGGAACTTATGGAACCATGTCTCGGGCCTGTAACGAGGGCAGGCTGTGATTCATGGTGCCCCAACAGCAGGGCCGGCTGCTGGGGATGCCGCGGACCTGCTGATGAACCGAATATGGAGCAGATGAAAAAGATCATGGAGGAGTACGGTTTTTCCGAAGAAACGATCCTGGACCGGCTGGAATGTTTCGGAGGCTTTTCGTCCCTTATGGGGAAAGGAAACACTAAATGAAGAAGACCTGTAATGTGAATATCAAGCCCCTCACAAGGGTTGAAGGCCACGGCAATATACGCATAAAAATCAAAAACGGAAAACTGCAGGAGGCAAAGTGGGAAGTTGTTGAGACACCCCGGTTTTTTGAAGCCATACTGAAAGGGAAAAAATGGGACAATGCCCCGTGGATAACCGGCAGGATATGCGGAATCTGCTCTATAGGCCACACCCTTGCAAGTATCCGCGCCGTAGAGAATGCATTCGGAATTGTTCCGGACAATCAGACCCGGAAACTCCGTATCCTCCTGAAACATATGGAGACCCTTCAAAGCCATACACTGCATCTCTGCTTCCTGGTCCTGCCTGATTTTATGAACACCGGCAGCGTCTTCCCTTTGATAAAGACCCATGGAGACGTTGTCCTCCGGGCCGCAAAAATAAAAAAACTTGCCAATGATGTGTGCGACTGTATCGGGGGCCGCCGTATGCATCCTACAAGGACAGTAGTGGGTGGATTTACAATGCTCCCGGGCAAGGAGGAACTGCGCGCTTTCGGAGACCGTCTTAAAGACATAACATATCTTATCTGTTTGATCCGGACAATTGACTTTATATATTTTGATAAGTTAGAATTACTCTCGTATATGGATGACCACAAGTTAAAGGTGTTCTGCATTGTAGCGGAAACAAAGAGCTTCTCAAGGGCGTCGGAGATAATTCGTCTCACCCAGCCTGCCGTCAGTCTCCAGATTCAGGCGCTTGAAGAAATGTACGGCACCAAACTTTTCAATCGCTCCGGCTGTGTCATTACGCTTACCAAGGCCGGGGAAATGCTCTATAAATACGCAAAGGAAATTAATGCTCTTTATACAGCAGCAGAAAAGGAGATAGGGGGTGTTACCGGGCTTGTTAAAGGGGTAATTTCCGTAGGCGCCAGCACTACAATAGGCAACTATGTCCTGCCCACCGTAGTTGCTGATTTCAAGAGAAAGTTTCCGAAGGTAGGAGTCCATCTTCATGTAGGCAATACAAAACAGGTCATTGAATACCTGAATGCAGGCAGTGTGGATGTAGGGCTTGTTGAAGGTGATGTCAATAAGCAGAAGCTGCTTGTAGAAAAACTCATTCCTGACGAAATGGTCTTGATAATGTCTCCTTACCACCATCTGGCCAAGAAATCGACTGTCTCAATTATGGAACTCTCCAAAGAGCCGTTAATATTCAGGGAAGAGGGTTCCGGAACCAGGCAGGCCATAGAAAAATTCCTTTCAAAGCACGGGATATCACAGCAGAACCTGAAAATATCTCTTATTATGGGAAGCACGGAGTCCATAAAAAGCGCTGTTGAAGAGGGGATGGGAACTTCAATACTCTCACGGTGGGCCGCTAAAAAAGAATGTAAATACGGCAGCCTCAAGTCCGCAGTTTTTAAAGAAGAGAAATTTGTAAGGGATTTCTCCCTTGTATACCGGAAGTCCAAAGAACCGTCACATACAATTGAGCAATTTATGGGATTCTTGAGACGGTATCCTTATAACAAGCTTTTGAATGCCTGATAACCTGAAGATTGCCCTCCTTATTTTTACTCACTGATCTTTATTGCCGTAATAAAATCCAGGGAACCCAGTTTTGCAAATAATTGTCTGACAACTCCTCTCTTTCTTGTTGACGCAATAAAATAATACGTTATTTTGCCTTCAGCCTGATTTTTCTCATAATCAACAGAATGAATGTTGAACCCGGCATTTACAATAATGGATCTTACGATTTCTTCTGCATTCTCTGTTGCAGGCACTGAAATAATGATGGTTTTAAAACGTAATATCCTGATTCTTTTCTCTATAATTCTAAGCGCCAGCAGGGCAATGATTGTTATTACAGTGGTTACAATTCCTTCAAGGTAAAGACCTCCCCCGATTGCAAGGCCGATTGCGGAGACAATCCATATGGATGCCGCAGTTGTCAGGCCCCTTATGGCGAGGCCGCTTTTAACAATTACCCCGGCGCCCAGGAAACCAATGCCGATCAGGGCACCTGCGGAAATCCTTGCAGGGTCGATTCTCAGGCTGGAGTCAAGGTTATGTAAATAGAAATAGTAATTCTCCGATACAATCATGATAAGCACAGCGGCCACACAGACAATCAACTGTGTTCTGAACCCTGCAGCCCTTCCGTGGACTTCCCTCTCAAACCCTATAATTCCACCGATAAATGCACCGAGCATGAGCCGGAATATTATTTCATATGCGGGAACCATATCAAGACATTATAATCCAGTTTCCTGCTGCTGTCAAAAAATATTTGAGCCTGTTTTTATAATTTCGATTTCAACTGCTCTTGTGGTAAACTAAACTTGTTTTTTCATATATCAGAGGGAACCCATACACGAGGAGAGGCAATTGAGGATTGAAAAAGATACACTTGGAAAAGTAAGGCTGCCTGATGATGTCTATTACGGAGCCCAGACAGGAAGGGCGGTTGATAATTTCCCCATAAGCGGGCTCAGGCTTCCGGGACGGTTTATCAGGGCCCAGGGGATAGTCAAGCTTGCTGCTGCAAGAGCAAACGCCTCCATGGGTCTCCTGGGTAAAAAAATGCTGAAAGCCGTTGAAAGGGCGGCATCGGAAGTGATCAAGGGCATGCATAATCAGCATTTTGTTGTTGACGTTTACCAGGCCGGCGCAGGGACTTCGCAGAATATGAATGCCAACGAAGTCATAGCAAACAGGGCAATCGAGATTCTTGGCGGTGAAAAAGGTGATTACACTCTTGTTAATCCCAACGATCATGTAAATATGGCCCAATCAACAAACGATACCATTCCCGCATCCATATATATTTCTTCTTTTGGAGCTGTAAGAGATGATTTAATCCCTGCCCTTGGAGGGTTATCGGATGCTCTCTTATCCAAGTCTCTGGAGTTTGATAACATTGTCAAGGCCGGCAGGACCCATATGCAGGATGCAGTGCCGATAAGACTCGGCCAGGAATTCGGCGGTTATGCAGAAGCAATAAAAAAAGATATGCGCCGCATAAATAATGCCGTGGAATCTTTATTGTATTTGCCTCTCGGCGGCAATGCAACAGGAACCGGAATAAACACCGGTCCGCAGTACCGGGGCAATGTTATTAAAGAAATAAAGAAGATTACCGGCATTAAATTCAAAAGCTGTGAAAATTTATTCGAGGGCATTCAGAATGTAACCCCGGCCCTCGAACTCAGCGCAGCTCTCAGGGGGGTCTCTATAACCCTTACAAAAATTACAAACGATATCCGCTTGTTGAGTTCCGGCCCGCGTACCGGGCTTGCAGAGATCAAGCTGCCTGCCGTACAGCCGGGATCATCGATTATGCCAGGCAAAGTAAACCCGGTAATGGCGGAGATGCTTAACATGGTCTGTTTCCAGGTTATGGGGAATGATGCAACCATAGCCTATGCTACCCAGGCCTCACAACTTGAACTTAATGTTATGATGCCGGTGATAGCATACAACCTGCTTTTTTCCATTGAAATATTATCGAACGGGATTAATGCCTTTACTGAAAAATGTGTCACGGGAATTGAAGCGGATGCAAAAAGGTGTGAAGATTATGCGGATGCAACGCTTGCCATGGCTACGGCGTTGAATCCGCTTATTGGATACGCTCCTGCTGCCGAAGTTTCCAAAGAAGCATATAAATCAGGAAAAAGCATAAGGCAGATAGCTGTCGAGAAAGGTATCCTGGATGAAAAGAATGCAAGCCGAATACTTGATCCCCGCAAACTGACCGGAAATTAAATACTTAAATAGCAGATTTTCCCCGTTGATTATTCTTTTGTAAAAATGGTATCCTCACAAACGGCTCTGTCATTCCTTTAAGAGTGGAAAATCTGAAACAGGATTTGACTTTAAAGGATGTAAAATTATTTGACACCACCTAACTGTTTTAATTTTAAGTTAAAATCATGTATTAACTAAAAAAAGAATGGTGACATGTCGGGTATTTTTACACAATGAGATTTAATAAAGAATAATAATTCAGTAAATTCAAGGAGTTGTGAGTTGGCTGGTTTTTTGCATGCATATTTAGTTGAGTCAGGGGAGTATTATGGATAAATACTCTGAAACTGAACTGTTCGCCGACAAAACATATCTGCGTCGTGTAATACCGCTTGGAATGGCCGGTTTCAACGTATGTAAAGCAGCGGCAAATAATGCAGAGGACAATATGTCATTTGGACAGCTTTTGTACTCAAAAGAGTGGGCTGAATATTTTCAGAACCTTGCTAAAACAGTGAACTTTGAGCTTGCTGTTTATGATAAGGATGGCTCCGAATTATTCATTGCAAATAAAAACCCCTTCTGTAAATTTATCCGGTCAGGGCACATAGAGGGTCTTTCCTGCCCGGAATCATGCAATAAATTAATTGAGTCAACCGGGCCTTCAATCATTAAGTGTCAGGCTAAGCTTATAATTTTTTCTTTCCCGGTTGAACGGTTTGATGAAAAGGTGATTATTGTGGGCAGGGGAGGGTTTGCGGCATATGAAGACCTGCTTGAATTTATAGAAATTGTAAAAGACAATAATCTCCCTGGAATCCCGGTTTCAATGCCTTTAGATTTTATTGGAGAAAATCATGTGAGGTCTATTTCCCAATATGTGTATTTAATGATAAACCGGCTGTTAAATAGTGTTGAGGGAAAGTATAAACTTGAGGAAAAGCTTCTGCGCATGACGGCTCTCTTTGACAGCCGGGCGTTTAGCGCATTATCCAAAAGCCCGGAATTAATGTACAGGTATATCCTGGATACAATTGAGTTTGTATTTGGTCATACCTCATCTGCCTTTATGGCGCGGGATGAAGCGGATTCAACATATAAGACAGTTTGCAGCACGGGAAAACATAAAGATGCTCTTCCGGGTTTGCGCCTTCATATCGAAAACCCTGTTATAAAAGAAATGCGTAATACCGGGGCGGATGTATATTATGAAGACCCGGGAAAAGTTATATCCGCTCCCCGTTTGCAAGATATAAAGGCTTCACATTTTTTCCCGATTTTCATTGAAGGCTCTATGGAAGGAGTGATTGGGATTTTTGATAAAAAATTCTCTATGGAGGATATTAAGATTCTGAATGCATTCAGGGACTATATACAGCTTAATCTCGAAAACCGGAACCTCCGCATTGCAGCGGATAAAAATAAAAAAGCGGGTGAAAGATTAAACTATCTCATGGAATTATCAAATTCGATAGTTTCTATTTTAGATAAAGAAAGACTTCTGAATACCCTGCTGGAGAAATCCCTGCAACTTCTCAAAGCGGAACAGGGGTCCCTGATGCTTTTAGACAGTGAAACATCCGATCTTGTTGTCGAGGCCAGAAAAAGCGCGGACAATACGGTTCAGGAAAAGATGCGGATTAAAAAAGGCGACAGCATCGCGGGAATGGCGCTTGAAAGCGGTGTGCCGTTTCTTGTGAAAAATATAGAGAAAGATCCGAGAATAAAACAGTTAAACCGGCCCCACTATCGAACAAAATCATTTATGAGTATCCCGATAAGGATTGAAGACAGGCTGGCGGGTGTGCTTAACGTATCCGATAAAATTAAAGGCGATGTTTTTAATGAAGATGATTTAAAGATGATAGAGCCTTTTATAAACAACGCTGCAATTGCAATTGAGAGAAGCATTTTATATAAGCAGACGGAAAATCTGCGGAAGTTATCAATAACGGATCATTTAACAGGCATTTATAACCGTCGTTATCTTAACAGGAGGCTTGCAGAGGAGATCACCCGTTACAACAGATATAAGCATCCTTTTAGTTTTATGATGCTTGACCTGGATAAGTTCAAGGAATACAACGACACATTCGGTCATATCGCAGGCGATAATCTCCTGAGAGACCTTGCAGGCATTATGGAGAAATCTCTCAGAACCGTAGACATAGCCGCCAGGTTCGGCGGTGATGAGTTCGTTGCAATATTTCCACAGACTCCAAAAGTCGATGCCATACAGATTACCAATCGTTTAAAGGAAAAAATCGACATATTACTGATAGAGTATAATATAAAGATGCCTTTAAGCGTGAGTATGGGGCTTGCGACTTTTCCTGATGATGCATCATCGATAATGGAGCTTATTGAAAAAACCGACCAGGCGCTCTATCTCGCGAAAAAGGGCGGTGGGAACAGAGTGGTTTACCTATAAGAATTGACAATCTTCAACTGATAAAACTGTTATGCCTTTAAAAGAATTTACTTCAAATATTTTTTTAGGTCGAAACAGTGAGCTTGATGTTCTTCAAAGCATTGCGTCACAAGCCGCCTCCGGTGATGCAAGCAGCGTCATTTTGTCCGGGAAAAGGGGTGTCGGCAAGACAGAACTGCTGAAACACCTGTTCAATAAGTTATTTAACGATCAAAAAGATACCATCCCGGTTTTCTATACAATCAAAACAGCGTTCACTTCCGTAAACAGTTTTTCAAAGGATTACTTAAGTAATTTTATTCTCCAGTATCTCGCCTTCCAGGGGAAAGCCCCCTCTTTGATAAATGCAAGCATCTATTCTCCGGAAGACTTAACGGATATTGCAAATAAATCAGGAACGCAATGGGTTGTTGATATTATTGATGACTACCTGCGGATACTGGAAGGCGGAGACGCGATCAAGCTGTTTTCATTTGTAATATCCGTTCCATATAAAAGTTACCTGAACACAGGCGCGCCGGTTATTGTAATAATAGATAATTTCCACAAAATCAGGAAATTGTGTGAACCCGACTCCAAAAATGAGAGCAAAGAAATATGGACGCTATTTGAAAACTCTATTGATTTCCGGTATACACCTCATATTCTTGCGGGTTTACGGGCAGAACTCCGCAAGATGTTTTTTGAGGAGACATCTATCGGCAAGCGCCTTGAAATAGTTAATCTGGAGGGTCTGAGCAGGCATGACTCTATAGAATTATTCAGATATTTTTGCAAGAAATATACATTAAGCTGTGAGGCTGAATTTTCGGGTTTTATCGGTCTTTTCGGCGGGAACCCCTTTTATATCAAAGCCTTTATCCATGCAGCGCGCCAGTCAGTCAAAACTCTCACTGATGATAACTTCTGGGAGATATACATCAGGGAAATAACAGAAGGGAAAATTTATACATACTGGATATCGATATTAAGAACATATATACGCCGGTTTGAGCTGATAAAACCGTCTTTGAAATTATTCTATCACCTCCTGAGTAATGGAATTGATGATGTTTTTGCAAATCCTTCAGAAAAAATTTCCCTGCAGCGGGAAGAACTTGATCATATTATAGAACTCCTTCACAGGTCAGACACCTTAGAGACGGGATTCAGCGCAATCGAGCTTTCCGGTGATGAGATATTTAATGATGTAATCAAAGGATTGTATTACAGGGAAATACAAAAAGAACCCTTAGATAGAATCAAAGATTTAATAGCGGGTGATAGACGCCGGCGTATAAGATTGGCTGAGGCGCCGTCTTTTGATATAATGATCCCCTCAACTTCAAAGGCGGAGATAGTGGCTGTCAAGTCACTTCAACACATTGCTCAACACTTTAACATTCCATCAGAGACCACAGGGAAATTACAGGTTGCGCTGGTTGAATTGTTTAGCGGCGTTCATGCAAAGAACGGGTCTTCTGCAAGAAGATACCAGGTGAAAGTCAGCTTAAGAGAAAATATCTTCTCGATGGAGGTTATAACCTCTCAAAAAGATTTTGTTATGACGGATAAGGATATTATTCATATCAGGACATACCTTGATGACATCAGGTTTGAAAGCATAATGAACGGCACCCGGATAACCCTGGTTAAAGAGCTTAAAGAAGATTTTACTGCTGCTTGATGGTTTTTTAAAATTTAATTGATCTACTTATATATCCTTTTTATCCTTTGCCCGACAGATGTCAGAACCTCGTACGGGATGGTGCCGATTTTATCCGCAATATCCCCGGCGGTAATGGATTCTTTCCCCTGTTTTCCTATCAGGACTACTTCGGATTTATAATTGACATCAGGGATATCCGTAACATCAAGCATTATCGTGTCCATGCAGACTCTGCCTGCAACCGGGGCGCGTTTCCCGTTAATGAGCGCCTCGCCGCAGTTTGAAAGTTTTCTGCTGTATCCGTCGGCATATCCGACAGGCACTGTTGCTATTGTGCTCTTTCTTTCTGTAATGAATGTCCTGCCGTAACTGATCGGGGCGCCGGGGGGCGCTTTTTTCAGGTAAATAATTTTACTTTTAAGGCTCAACACCGGCTTAAGACCTTTAACCCCCGGGAATCCGCAGCCGTACAGCATAATCCCCGGTCTTACCATATTAAAATGCGCATCAGGCAAGCTCAATACTGCGGCGCTGTTGGCCATGTGGAGATATTTGAAATGAATTTTTTTCTGTTTTAAATCTTTTGCCAGCGACACGAATGCCTTTATCTGCCGGATGGCAAAATCCTTATCATGAAGGTCTGCTTCAGAGAAATGGCTCATGAGCCCTTCGGGTTCAATATTTTCCAGGGCGGCTATTTCGGGAATTTCCGTCCGGGCCTTTCCGGCATCGAATCCAAGACGGCCCATGCCTGTGTCGACTTTAATGTGAATTGCTATTTTGCGCTTGCGTCTGCATGCCTCAGCGGAAAATTTTTTGGCAGCGCTAAAATCAAAGACCACGGGCGTAAGATTGTACGTAAAACATGCATCAATATTGTCTCTGTCAAAAAATATAAGTATAGGGGTGGTTATTCCTGATTCCCGAAGTTCAATCGCCTCTTCTGTAAATGCTACGCCGAGTTTTGAAATGCCTTTTTTTATGAGGTGTTTTGATATTTCTACGGCTCCGTGGCCGTAGGCATCGGCCTTTACAACAGCAAGGATATTGTTGTCTCCTGTTTTCCGCCTGACAACCTCCAGGTTGTGGGAGAGGGCGCTCAGGTTGATTTCAGCAAAGGCCTTCTGTAATTCCACTTATGACTTCTGTTCCTTATTTTCTCCGGATCCCTTATTTTTATCGGGGGTCACATCAATTTCAGGCGGCTCGGATGTGGATTTTTTGAAATTCTTTATAGCTTCTCCTATCCCCTTGCCGATTTCAGGTAATCTTGACGCGCCGAAAAGGATCACTACAATCACCAGGATTATAATTAACTCTGTTGCTCCAAGGCCGAACATTTTCTCCTCCTCCCTGCTTTTTGTAACTACTCTGAGCCTGTCTTAGCAGTTAATATTTTGTCTTTTGCCCGTAAATATAGCTCAATATCTTCAGGGGTGTTCAGATTTACAAAAGATATTGCATCAGGATCGATCTTCCTTATTTCCCTTGATGTTATATATTTTACTCTTTTACCGCTTAAAAAATCTCTCAAACTTTTATTGCCGCTGATAACGGATTGCTCCATCGAGAATAAAAGCTTTTTTGAATAAAAAGCAAAAAGCGGTTCCGTATAATCCCCGCTTGGCCTCTCTTTGCCCCCCCTGATTCCCCGCTTGGCAAAGGGGGGATCAGGGGGGCGGGCGGCTTTCGGCGCTACTGCATCAAAGTTATTTCTCATTGAAGCCATGTATCTTATGAGACGTTCGTTTATAAACGGCATATCACATGCGGATATGAAAACCCAGGGGTTTGATGAACTTAAAAGCGAAGTAAATATCCCGGTCATCGGACCCCTTGTATTATAAGTATCGCCAAGCATCGGCGCCCCGAGATACGAATAGGTTTCTGGCTGGTTTGTAACAATAAAAACTTCATTAAAGAGCTGTTTCATTATTTCAAGGTTTCGCTCAATAATTCTTTGCCCTTCAACCTCAATAAATGCCTTAAGCACAGGCATGCGCGTGTTTTCACCGCCTGCGAGGATTACGCCCGAGCACTTTTGAAGAAAAGTATCCATTATTAGTGTCTGTGTATAAACCGCCGTTTTTGTAATAGTTCAGCCCACCGGTTAAGCTTATCATTGCCCACAAGACTGAACGGAAATCTTCCCCCGTTGGAAAATGGGGACGAATTGTTTATTGCCCTTTTTACCGGTTTTCGGCATAAGGGCTTGTTGTCAGTCAGTCTCCGAATTTCGCCATAAAGTTCTCGTATAAATTCTTCACGTAGGCCTTCTCCTGTTCGGGGTCCATTTTCTCGAACCTGTCAAGCGCCCTGGTTGCCTCCTCCGGTATCTCCTCCAGAAACCTGGATGGAACGGAAGGCGTCTCTTTTCCGTACTTTAATCTGTGGTCCGTGTATGTAATGAACAACTCTTTCATCGCCCTTGTTATTCCCACATAAAAGAGCCTTCTTTCCTCCTCGATCCCTCCGTAACTGTCCACTGATTTCTTGTGCGGAAGTATATTCTCCTCCACGCCTGCGATAAATACCACGGGGAACTCCAGACCCTTAGATGAATGGAAGGATATCAGTGTCACTCCCCGCCCGCCTTTTTCCTCCTTTTCCTCAATCAGGTCCGCAAGGGCCATTGTCTCAAGGAACCCTTGAAGGGAAGGCGAATTCTTCTTTGACTCATAGCGGGTTAAGGAATCAATAAAGCCGTCGAGGTTTTCTATCCTCCTGATTGCCGACTCAGGGGTCTTATAGAGCCTGATAATATAATCCCTGTAATCGATCTCCTTGATGAGGGACGTCAGGGCTTGGCCCATGTCCCTGCCACCGGCGAACATATCCCGGTAACGACGGATAAGCCCGAAAAGGTTATCAGCCGAAACGGCCGCCCTTTGGCTCAGGCCCTCGATCCCGGCTGCTTTCCCGCAGGCATCTAAAAGACAGATCGAACCGGACCGCGCAAAATCCGAAAGTGCGCCGAGGGCCGAAGGCCCAAGACCTCTCTTAGGCGCGCCTGCTGCCCTCAGGAGGCTCAGGTCATCGGACGGGTTCGCTATGATCTTGAGCCAGGCAGCGAGGTCCTTGATCTCCTTTCGGTCGAAATAGCTCATCCCGCCCACCACGGAATAGGGGAGCCTCTTATTTCTCAGGGCCTCTTCAAACGGCCTTGAAAAGGTATTCGCCCTGTAGATAATGGCAATGCCCTCAAATGGGATATTCTTTTCGTCCCTTATCATCGATATCCTGTCCACAACCCAGTCCGCCTCGTCTTCCGTGTCAACGGCCTTGAAGATATTGACCTTCGGGCCGGCGCCCTTTTCCGTCCAGAGGGATTTCTCCATTCTCTTCCTGTTGTTTTTTATCACTCCGTTTGCCGCCTTGAGGATATGGTCAAAGGACCGGTAATTCTGTTCGAGCCTCACGGTGACAGCGCCGGGAAAATCCTTCTCGAAATCGAGGATATTGCCGAGGTCGGCGCCCCTCCAGCCGTATATGGACTGGTCGTCGTCCCCTACTACGCACAGGCTCCTTCTCTCTCCTGCAAGAAGTTTGATAAAATCATACTGAACACGGTTCGTATCCTGATACTCATCGACCATTATATACCTGAAGCGCTCCCGGTATCTTTCGAGGACATCGGGATGCTCCCTGAAAAGTTTCAGTGTGAGCAGGAGGAGGTCATCGAAGTCAAGGGCGTTCATCGACTTCAGGGCCTTGCGGTACCGGGGATAAATCAGCTCCGAGGCCTCTTCTACGGGATCGCCGGATGCAGCGTCATCCGGCAGCGTGAAATTGTTCTTTGTCCTGCTGATCCTTTCGAGGATGGCTTCGGCCTTGAAACTCTTGTCGTAGAATTTAATATCCGACATGATGTTTCTCAGGAGTGAAACCTGCTCCGAGGTGTCGTAGATGGTGAAGTCTTTTCCGTAACCGAGGCGTTCGATCTCGCGCCTCAGTATCCTGAGACAGAGGGAATGAAATGTAGAGATAACGGGTGCGCCCTTCGCGCCCTTTAGCATGGACTTTACCCTTGACTTCATCTCCCTCGCAGCCTTGTTGGTAAAGGTGACCGCCAGGACGGACCCGGCGCTGATACCGGTGTGTATCAGGTATGCGGTCCTCGTGGTTATCACCCTCGTCTTTCCTGATCCGGCCCCGGCGAGAATGAGGAGCGGGCCGTCGGTATGCATGACCGCCTCCTTCTGCATAGGATTGAGACGCGCTATTGCTCTGTATATATCCATCGATATTTATATTTCCTTTCAGATTCACTTTGGTAAGCGATTATTCAGAACTATCCCTGTTTCAAAACATAAACCCCGAACTTTTTGAGACTTTCGGCCAGAGCGCACAAAGGAAGGCCCATTACATTGAAAAAATCCCCGTCAATTTTATCGACAAAAACCGCTCCAAGCCCCTGAATTGCGTATGCGCCCGCCTTATCCATCGGCTCTTTTGATCCGACATATGCTTTTATCTCTTTCCTGTTGAGTTTTTTGAAATACACCTTCGTTTCCACTGATCTTGATAATCTCTTATTATTGCCGGTATCCATAATGGTAAAGCCGGTGACCACCGAATGCGCTTTTCCGTTCAGCATCCTCAGCATCTCCTCAGCTTCTTTATCAGTATGGGGTTTGCCGAGCAGCCTGTTTTTAAAGACAATAAACGTATCCGCCGCTATGATTATAGCGTTTTTGAATTTATGCGCCACAGCTCCCGCCTTTTTGCGCGAAAGGAATCTTGCGAGTTCACGGGGTCTTAAAGAGCGATTAATATCCTCTTCATAATCACCCGCGCACACAGAGAAATTCAGGCCTGTTATTTTCAGGATATCCTTTCTCCGCGGCGATGCTGATGCAAGAATTATTTTTCTCATAGCAGATATATTAATCTATTTCCATAAGAACTATACACACCGGCCTGCTGATCCACTCCCGGTTTTTACAGGCGGATTTTATTATAATCTCTTATCGTGAAATATCCAAACATGGCATCGATATTTCAATGATACTGAATGCGCGGGGAATGCAAAGAGGTGATTCTCATCACGCGGAATGTGTGTTTATTAACATGCCTTGGTATTTTTCATCAAGCTCAGATAATATTAAAGAGAGTCAAATGATATAACGGGGTGACCTATATGAGACAGAGACGGCCTTTTAAAGTCGAAAAAAAGAAAAGCGACACCAGATCCGTTACGGATATCGTGAAGGAACTAAAGCAGGGCGGTCCCCTGTCCGGCGATTACCGGAAGCAATCCCTCAAAATCCACGGACTCATCTGCGCTAAATGCGGGCGGGAGTTTGATCTCAGCAATCAGCATCTTCTGACTGTTCACCACAAGGATGGAAACCGCGGGAATAATCCTCCCGACGGATCAAACTGGGAAAATCTTTGCGTATATTGTCATGACGACGAACACAGCAGGGGCCTTTTAGGGGATTATTTCAGCTCCGGTAAAAGAAAATAGTTTCAACTATTATGGATATAAATTATATTACTATTATCGGCCTGCTGGCCGGGACATGCACAACTCTTTCTTTTTTACCCCAGGTAATTAAAACTATCAGGACAAAAGAAACAAAAGACCTCTCAATGATGATGTATCTTGTTCTCGCAACAGGCATTTTCTTATGGACAATCTATGGCGCGTTAATTGAATCTCTTCCGGTAATTGCAGCAAATGCAATTTCTTTTGTTCTTGCATTAATTATATTGATTCTCAAAATCAAATATGGGTAATTGATATTTACCGGCTTGCGCGCTTATGATATTTGTAACCGTTTACAGTTGCCGGTTAAAGGTTCACGGTTTGAAGGGAATATATAAAAAAACATGGGTATCCGTCCGGTTAAAGCAAATTGGTGATTACGTTAATTATTGCTGACTCGTTGAAAAACCGTGAACCGTTACTGATATTTGAGTAAATTAAACAGGCTCTTTTAAGAAAAAATATATAAAATGCAAATAAAGACACTAAAACAAACAAGGGAGATAACTAAAAAACATGCACCTTTTTTTTGATACTGAAACCACCGGCATACCGGGAAACTGGAATGCTCCGCTGTCAGACATTGATAATTGGCCAAGGTTAGTGCAGATAGCCTGGCTGCAATATGACAACAAAGGAAGAGAGCTTTCAGAGCGGAACTACATTATTAAACCGGAAGGCTTTACTATTCCGCATAACGCCTCGCAAATCCACGGAATCTCCACTGAGCAGGCCGAAAGAGAAGGTGTTGCCCTGAAGAAGGTCCTTGAAGAATTTTCGGGGCTGATCGATGAATCAACTTTTTTAGTAGCACACAATATGGGTTTTGATGAAAAAATTATCGGCGCTGAATTTCTTCGTGAAGGGACAAGAAACAGCCTTTTTCAAACCGAAAGAATATGCACCATGAAGGCATCGACTGACTATTGTAAACTTCCGGGTAATTATGGCTATAAATGGCCGAAATTATCCGAGCTGCATTTTAAATTATTTGATGATGAATTCCGGGAGGCACACAATGCAACCGTTGATATCGCGGCTTGCGCAAAATGTTTCTGGGAGTTGAAACGCAGAGGCATTATATAAGTTTCACCCTGCAGGAGAACAATGACCTTTAAAATCAAATTTGACACTGCTGTTTGCATTCACTACTCTGTTGTTATAGTTTGGCAATTCTTCCCATAGATTGTAAACTAAGGAATTATGATACTTGATACTGTGCTTATATTCATCGGCGGGGCCTGCCTGGCAGCCGGCATTATCGGGTGCGTATTGCCTGTTCTGCCCGGACCTGTTTTAAGCTATGCGGGCCTCCTTATCCTGCAATTCAGTTCAATACATCCATTTACGGCCACGTTCCTGATCATATATGCAATACTGGTTGCATTGGCGGCAGCGCTCGATTATGTAATACCCATTTATGGGACAAAGAAATTTGAGGGTTCAAAATACGGCATGTGGGGGAGCGCTGTCGGTTTAGTCCTCGGTATGATCTTTTTCTTCCCTTTCGGGATTATACTTGGTCCCGTGTTAGGCGCTTTTACCGGGGAGCTGATAAACGGCAAAACAAAGGATAAGGCTTTAAAATCCGCTTTAGGCTCTTTTCTGGGTTTTCTTGCAGGCACAGCCATGAAGTTAATCCTCTCTTTATCTATGGTGTATTATTTTGTCGCAAGTATTTATAACTTTTATGCCGGCCCATAAAAACAGCATCTTTTTAATTGCGCTATTATTTTGATATACTTCAAATCACGCAGGCACAAAGGCACAGAGTGGCAAAGGGACAAAGTGAAAGAAAAAAAGATAAAAGCTTTCAGCATATATATTTTAAATTTTGCGCCTCTGTGCCTTTGTCACTTTGCGCCTGAGCAGTTAAAATGAAGGAATTTACGATATATCAGGACGACAGCGGTAACTGGATCGCTGCAAGTGACAAAATTCCGGGTTTTGTTGCTAAAGGGAAAACCGAGCAGGAAGCCGTGGAAAAGATAAAAAATGCCTTCAGGATTTATTATCCCTGCGGTGACTGCGAAGATAAAAACTGACTGTTGAAGGCGCTAAAAGTAGAAGTGGGTTCCTATGGCGATGTATTCAATGTAATTGTCGTGGAACTGTCCGTTCGGGGAATTCCCGTTATAATATTCGAGCATAAACTGTATTTTATTCCAGAGGGTCTCTTCGCTTTCAAGCTCTACACCTAAACGCACCGATGCCTCACCGTGCCAGTCGTTCTCCTGCCTGTGCCTGATGTCCGCCCCTGCCACAGGCCTGACCAATCCTTTGAAATAAGCCCGGGGGCACCTGAATTCAAGGCCGTACTGTATTATCCAGCGCTTGAGATCGTCAGGGTCCGGGCTGAACATATAATCAGCGCCTCCGTATATGCGGTACGATCCCTTAATATCGTATGAGAGTTTAATTTGCACGGCTTCATAACTGAAATTAACCCTGTCCACATTATTATTAAGCAGGTATTCATCACCAACGTGAGAACTGTTATGATAAATACCGAAAAGGCCGGATAAGTCATTGCGGCGATAGAACAAAGAGAGTCCGCCCCTGTAATCCTCGTTAATAAGGTCCCATGAAGCAGTATCCAGGTCATGAACTATAAACCCCCCTGCCTGGATTGCCACCTGCCACCGTCCGCCGAAAGGCGCGTCATCTTTATAGAAAGGCAGTGTTTCACCGAAACTTGCCGCAAAGATACTGCCGAACTTTCGATCATCAGTGTAATGCTGATAAGCCATGGAGAAATGAGGCCAGCGAGGATCCGCGATCAG
>DRDE01000236.1 GCA_011040095.1 Nitrospirota bacterium | reverse complement strand
CGAAATTTCTCTAAAACAATTGTGCCTCCTGAAAGAGCCTTCAACAGGTTTTTATTGAATTTTAATGATAATCTTCCCGAGCCTTTTTTTATATGGATACATGTGTTTCCACCTCACCATCCTTATTTACCGGTCGAGCCTTTTATGGGAATGTTTGATTCTTCACCTGAACTGAGGACATTAAAAAGCCAGTGGAAGCTTCCGTTAAACCTGTCTTACAAAGATGAAATGCAGCCGACTGTTGATATTTTGAGAGACAGGTATGATGAGTTTATAAGATATTGTGACAAACAATTTGAAGATTTTATTACACGGTTAACAACAGGGGATAATCTGAAAAACACCCTGATTATTTTATCCTCGGATCACGGGGAGACTTTTGAACGTAATTTTCTTGGACACACCGGGCCTCATCTTTATGAACCATTGACCAATATCCCTCTCATTATCCGGGAGCCCGGCCAGAACAAAAGAATAGTTATTGATGAATTGGCGGAGCAGATAGATATCCCCCCCACAATTCTGGAATTAGCTGATATACCGGCGCCTTCATGGATGGAAGGGCATTCACTGGTTCCCCTCATGAGAGGCAAAAGGCTCCCGTCACACCCGGTATTTTCTATGACCTTCGGGGGCAATCCCAGCCGGGGGGAACGTATAAGCAAAGGAACCATTGCTGTCTGGGAAGGCGACTACAAGCTTATATACTATCTTGAGGAGAAGAAATCCCTGCTTTTCAATCTGAAAGAAGACCCTGATGAACTCAACAACCTCATTAACAAAGAGTCTGAGGCGGCTAAGCGTCTTCTCCCCCTGATTCAAGAGAACCTTAAAGAGGCTAATGAAAAAATCAGCAGGGGAAAATGATACGAATCCATCAACTGATACATAATAAAAAAATCTATGATCTACAGGATTGAAGCAGCCGCATTGTTAATATAGGGTCTGTGTATAAACTCAACAATAGAGCCGTCATTCCCGCGGTCTGTTGGGCGGGAATCCAGTGTTTTCAAAGGCTTCTGGATTCCCGTTTTCACGGGAATGACAAGCATACAGACTTTATACACAGACTCTAAATAGAGTCTGTCCATAAACTCAACAATTAAGCTGTCATTCCCGCGGTCCTTTGGGCGGGAATCCAGTCTTTTCAGTGAGTTCTGGATACCCGACTACAAACTTCGGGTATGACAAAAATAAAAAGCAGCTATTTATACACAGACTCTAAATAATAGTAGAAAAAAATGAACCTTTCGGGTTCGCAAAGTCAACGGTAAGAAATTTGGCCCCAACAGCAAAGAGAGTCTTTTTACTCACCTCTTTTTTCCGCGTATTAATTACTTTCACAATGGCTTTCAGCAAAGGACTGCTCAGCTTGACAATTAATTCCCGGTCCGGTCTCTCGGCGCACAGGAACCGGATTCCTTTTGGTGAGAGATCAAGAATCTTTGCTTGTTTTCCCTTTTGGGGCCAGGAAGAATAGTATCGAAGGTTCCCGGATTTTTTTATACGATCAACCGAGCGATGATAGTCCCGGTGCAATGCTTCCTCAATATTCACCGGTTGTAACGGACTCCTGCATGAAGGACAGCTCTCACCTGGTTTTGCCTTACGCGCAAGGGGCCTTTTGCAGAAAGGGCAAAAGATGCTGATGGAAGGTTTCTTGACGGATTTTTTATCAGGAACCGGCTTTTTCGTATAATGTTCAAACAGCCTCTTATCATATTCAGCGCGTTTATTGCCGTTGCTGAGGGTTGCGTAGGCCTCATTTATAATTACGGCATTCCAGTGTTCACCGCCAAGATCCGGATGCTGCTTTAATTTATGCATGAGCGTGTAATAGCATGAACGGATAATTTCCAATGGGGCATCGGGCTGAACCTGAAGTATACGGTAATAGTTCCGTCTATTTTTCATATTCAGGATTATATAACAGATTTGCCATACAATCCAGTTGATAATTTATTATCCGTTTATGCATGACATATTGTATTATTAACGTAATAATGACTGTTAATTCAATTCAATGAGAACAGAACGGAATGTCATCGGCCTTGCACTCGGAAGCGGTTCTGCACGCGGGTGGGGGCATATCGGCGTGCTGCACGCTCTTAGTGAGGCTGGTATAAACCCTGATATCGTTTGCGGTACGTCGGTCGGCGCACTTGTTGGAGCAGCTTACCTTTGCAATCAGCTCGACATGCTCGAAGACCTGGTACGAAGCCTGCATGTCCGCGACATAGTTCGATATCTGGATATCAAACTGGTTGAAGGAGGGGGATTTGTCCAGGGCAAACGACTGATGGACTTCCTGCAAAAGCATATCGGTATCCAGTCAATTGAAGAACTTCCGAAAATTTTTGCAACGGTTGCCACTGATTTGAATTCAGGCCGTGAAACATGGTTCACAAAGGGCCCGCTTTTAGATGCCGTACGCGCATCCATTGCTTTGCCCGGCATCTTTACGCCTGTAAAACTTGATGATAAATGGTTAGTGGACGGCGGCCTTGTAAACCCTGTGCCTGTCTCCCTTTGCCGCGCAATGGGGGCACAGGCAGTTATTGCCGTTAACCTGAACGGAGACATAGTAGGCAAACATCTTCGTAAAAGCCGGGGAAAGCCTGTTAAAGGAAAAGAAGCAAGCACGGAGAGAAAACTCCTTGAAAAGCTGTCCGCAGGCCTGAAGGAACGGGCAATCTCCATTATGCCTCAACCCTCGGGCACCCCGGGATTGTTTGATGTCCTGGCCAGTTCCATAAATATCATGCAGGACCGCATCACAAGAAGCAGGATGGCCGGTGACCCGCCGGATGTTATGCTGACCCCGCGATTAGGTCACATAGGACTGCTCGAATTCGACCGTGCCCCGGAAGCCATTGAAGAGGGGCGGGCCTGCGTAAAAAGGATGCTGCCGGCATTAAAAGACGCCCTGCGGCTCAAGGAGTTTTGGCAGTAAAGTAGTTTATAATGTTCTATGTCCGGCCTTGAGCGACTCCTTTTGTAGATTAGAATATAGAGCCTGTGCATAAACTCCAATATAACCACGAAGATCACGAAGAATCTGTTTGTCTCCTTATTTTATAATGCTTTTCTTCGTGCCCTTCGTGTCCTTCGTGGTTGATAATAATTTGTAAAATCCCGGGCTGAACCGTATCAAAGGACAATAAAATGTTCATGGTCTGGTTGTTCAATGGAATATTTTACAAAATTAAACTTGTCTCCCTGTGAGTTAATCTCAATAATTACGGCATGTTTCCCTGTTTATGCGTCTGCTGTATAGACAAATAAGGTCTAATTTACAGGAGTCAAAATGTCATTTTATTGTTGACAGATTGAGTCTAATTAAGCAACCTATCTGCATTACCTGCCGCTGACACTGTGCTTTTTGAGGCTGAGCATGATGCCCTGAATACGCAGCTGTTGTTTTGCGAAATAAACCGGCCTTATTTTTCTGATTAATCTGACCTTTTCACATTAAACCGACAAGTAATCCGTGTTATTAAAGGGAGAAGTGATTATCGGGGCCATATCCTTTTGACATAGCTCAATAACGGTATAACGGGCATTGCGTTTTGACAAGAATACAAGGCAATCCATGCCGATCAGTTCTTCCGTAGAGAACTCATTTTGAGGCTCCTCGCCGAGAATAATAGTTATCCATCTGTAGAGGCGGCCCTGCTTTAAGCCTGATGGTTTTACAAACCCTGAGAACCTGTAGCGCTGTAGTTCACCGTCAGTTATGGTAAAGATGATACGGAGGAAAGGGCCGTGAGGCCCTGTACCCTCCCTTATCTGTGAGACCCTGGCATTATACCAGCCTTCTTCAATATCCTTAAAGTCAATATTCATGAGCT
>DRDE01000235.1 GCA_011040095.1 Nitrospirota bacterium | reverse complement strand
CTTTAATCATTGGATTAAAGCCCGAGAAGTGTACGGGCCGCGTGCATGAGGCCGGATATTTTAAAGAAGAAGTAAACTGCAATATTTGCCATACACATCCGGAACATGATGTTGGTTGCAGCTTGCGGCTCTATTACTTCTCACACGCTCAGATATAAAAGAAATCCTATACGGGAACCAAGGAGGGAAGATTGAATAAGAAAGTATTGCTTTTTGCTCCACAAGGATTTGAAGACATAGAGCTTGCTGCTTTCACAGATATCCTCGGCTGGACAAGGGTGCTGAAAGAAGTGACGTCTGTTGATCTTGTCATAACGGCCTTCAAAAAGAACATTTGCTCGAAACATAACCTGACAATCAAGGCCCATCAAATGATAAAAGAAATAAATCCCGATGATTATCAGGCCCTTATTATTCCGGGTGGATTTAATGATGCCGGATATACAGAAGTCTACAACAAAAAGATGTTTGGTCTTATCAGAAAAATATATGAAAACGGAGGTATTATAGCGGCTATGTGCGTGGGCTCACTTGCTGTTGCTAAGACAGGTATTTTAAAAGGCAAAAAAGCCACCACTTATTCATCAAGCAAACGCCATGATAATCTTCAAATTCTTCGGGATTGCGGTGCAATTCCTGTCAAAGGGAGAATAGTTGTTGCCGACAGAATAATTACCAACAGGGGTCCTGATACCGCCATAGAAGTTGCCTTCAAACTTCTTGAAATGCTGAATGGGAAAAAGGATATGAAAAAGATAAAAAAAGCAATGATGTTTGAGTAATATTTTATTAAAATCAGAACAATATATTTTAACGCGGAAGCAGGAAATGACATGGGGAAATTATTTCTTTCTCGGCGCTTTGTATACAAAGCAATCTTCTTTGGTTATTTCATGGAAATGGTCTGCTTCGTCAATTAATATCCTTGCGGCTGTTTTTCTTACAGCAGCAATTTCCACCCTTACACCTTCCCCTTTCAGATGCCTGACCAGATCCACATAGTCCGAATCCCCCGACATAATGATAATGGTGTCAACCTTTGAAGCGAGTTGTGTTGCCTTGATGGAAAGCGGGATATCAGCGGACTTATGGCACGGGATAACCGAGCCATAATAGTTTTCGTGCAATCTTTCAGCGAACTTGGATGAAATGGCCTTGCCTTCCCGGAAATAGATCAGCCTGTTCAATCCTCGTCCGTTCAGCAATTTCGGGATCAACTGGTCAAAATTGATCATAGAATTTTTTGATTTGGAGAGCTCATGGATGCTCCGTTCAATATTGTTCCCATCGCAAAGGATAGCTACCGATTGATTAATAAGAATATTTTCCATAATTAGTTATAACACCATCCTCTTGTTTATAACGGTTAACTCCTTCAAAGAATTCAACTTATAATAATCGGTCGATTATAAATATGCAAATAAAGACTTATGTTCGGGTCTGCGACAAATTTATGGGTATAATCATATTTCAGTTTGAAAGCTTCCCCCGTAAGGGGGAACGATTTGTCACCCTGAACTTGTTTCAGGGTCTTATAACCTGTTGATTTTATCAGATGCTGAAAGAACTTCAGCATGACACTTTGTAGCATTTTACCATTTGCGCAACAGGCTCATAGTTATTTATTCCTGTTCAGTAATCGGAATGTTTCTTCGTAAATTCGTTCCCTCGGCCCGACAGCGACAATTTCGATATGTTTCCTTCTGGAAATCCGGTAGATTATCCTGAACTTACTGACACGGAAACTCCTTAATCCGGCAAGTTCATCCTTTAATGCTTTACCGGAAAGAGGGGCAGACAGGATTATCTGTAATGACGCCCTAACTTTCTTTTTAAGGTGAGGGTGCATTGTGCGTATAAGTTCAGCAATATCATCAGGGACCAGGAGTTTATGATATGACGGCGTCATACCCGGCAGGCTTATTTAAACAGCTCTTCGAGAGTGTAAAGTTTTGCTTTTTTATTTTTCAATGATTTTAATCCCTTTTTAATATCGCTCATAAGCGTGGCATCGGATCGGACAGCTGTTGTTTCTTTTAAACTTTCGAATTCATCAGGGCTTATTAACACTGCTGCAGGTGAACCGTTTTTTGTGATTACTATCTCTTCATCAGTTGTGCTGACCTTGTCGACAAGTCCGCTTAATTTCATTTTTGCCTCTGAAAGAGAGAGGGTTTTCATAGAAACGACCTCCTTTCTGGTTGACCAGAATTAAGACTATAATAACATTGACTTTACAAAATGTCAAAAAGCTGCATTCAGACGAAATTTCTATGAATAATAAATCTTCACAACCGTCCCCTTGCCCTCTTCGCTCCTGATTTTCATTTCCCAGCCGTGTGCCTTTACAAGGTGCTTTACAATCGCAAGACCGAGACCGGTGCCGCCGAGCTCTCTTGAGCGGGAGGGGTCAACCCTGAAGAACCGCTCACCGAGCCTCGGGAGGTATTTTCCGGGAATACCGATGCCGGTGTCCTTTACAAAGATATAGTTCCTGCCATCCTCCTGTGCAATGCCGATTTCTATGTCGCCGCTTTCGGTAAACTTTACGGCATTGTCGATAATGTTAAGGAGTATCTGTTCCAGCCTGTGCCTGTCGGCATCTATTATCATG
Organism: Nitrospirota bacterium; assembly: GCA_011040095.1. Taxonomy (GTDB): domain Bacteria; phylum Nitrospirota; class Thermodesulfovibrionia; order UBA6902; family UBA6902; genus BMS3ABIN06. The sequence goes on along the minus strand of DRDE01000235.1, from coordinate 2,512 downwards.
TCATCCGATTCAAGAGACTTCCTGATAGTAAGATTTTTCTCCGCAGCCTGCACCACAAACGTCCCGGTTACGTTTTCAATAATCTCCCCGATATTCAGCCCGGTTTTATCCATTTTTATCACTCCGAGCTCTATTCTTGAGAGCGTCAACAAGTCTTCCACCAACCTGTTTAATCTTTCGCTGTGGGATTTTATCGTGTTGAGAAATTTTTCGGCATTTTCCTTATCATAGAGCGCTCCATCTAAAAGTGTCTCTGCAAATCCTTTTATTGCAGTCACAGGTGTTTTCATCTCGTGCGAGACATTCGCCACAAAATCCTTTCGCATACGTTCGAGTTTTTTAAGATGGGTCGTATCATGAAATATGGTGACAAAAGCGGCTAATTTGCCCACTTCATAAAAAAGCGGCGATATGCGGACAGTCATATATTTTTCTTCGGCAAGGGCTAAAATCACTTCAGCAGAGCCGGGCGTTCTGTTTTGTTTAACACTTTCAATGAGAGACATGAATTCAGGATTTCTCACTACTTCAATAAAAGGCCTGCCGTCTAACTGACGGCTGCCGAAGAGTTCCCGCGCTGCATTATTGGACAGATCAATAACCCCTTCCGTATTTATAAGCAAAAGGGCATCGGGGATGCTTCTCAGTATTACATTTAACCGGTTCGTTTCCTCATCCCGTTTGGTGATAGTGCTTTCCAGCTCTGATGCCATATGGTTGAGGTCATGCGCAAGCTCGGTGAATTCCCCTGCCCCCTCCAGGTAAAGTTTCTTCCTGAACAGACCGTGAGCCAACGCCCCTGCGTAATTGGAAATCCGGTTCACAAAGTTTCTTATTCTCACTGTCTGCCAGATCAGAATAATTCCCGGAACAAGGAATAACAGGATAACCGCAAGATCAATCTTCAGCCTTAAAATATTGATTGATTTATTGATATCATTGAGCGGTACGGCAAGCCTGATAAACCCTGCAAGCTTTTCATCCCGCACGATTTTCTTTGCCACATAAAGAAGCTGATACTGAAGCGTTTCGCTTTGACGGATTGACCAGCCCGTCTGTGAGACCAGCGACTGCTGAATTTCGGCCCTGTCTGCATGACTGCCCATTTGTGATGAATCTTTGTCCGAATCTCCAAGCACCCTTCCGCTCGCATCAATCACCGTAACCCTTGCACCGGTTTTTTGCCTGATTCGCCGGCACAGATCATCAAGCCTGTCCCGGGAGTTAAAAGAAATATTGTCTGATATGAGACTTGCCTGGATGGAGAGGCTGTCTTTGAGGTTGTTTAGGTAACTTTCACGTACAACACCGGTAATATAGAATTCTATAAAGATCACGGAGAGCAGCAGGACAATAAAATACAACAGAAATATTCGCCTGAAAATATGTCTCTTCATAGTTCCCCGTCAACACAGTAGCCGATACCCCTTCTTGTTTTGATATACACGGGGGCTGAAGGATCATCTTCTATTTGCGCCCGCAATCTCCTGATATGGACATCAACGGTTCGCGGCTCAACAAATGTTTCGTCCTTCCACACTCCATTGAGGAGCATATCCCTGTTAAAGACCCTTCCTTTTCTTTGCACCAGGTAAACGAGGAGCTTGAACTCGGTTGCGCTCAGTTTTATCAGCCTGCCCCTTTTCTTTACCTGGTAAGTGTCTGTATTGATCTCAAGGTCAACGATTTTTATTACCCTGTCTTTTGCAGGTTTTTCCCGGGTCCTTCTTAAAACGGCTTTTACACGGGCAATCAGTTCCCTCGGACTGAAAGGCTTGGTGATATAATCGTCGGCACCTGTTTCAAGGCCGAGCACTTTATCGATTTCTTCATTTTTTGCAGTCAGCATAATAATCGGTATTGAAGAGGTATCATCAGAGGATTTCAGCATTTTGCAGAGTTCCATTCCCTGAATTCCCGGCAGCATCAAGTCAAGAATGATGAGATTAAATGTATCTCTTTTGATGAGGTCCACGGCGTCCTCTCCGTTCGTAGAAGACGCGGTTTCAAACCCTTCTTTTTTTAAATTATAGGAGATGAGTTCCAGGATGTCCTTTTCATCATCAACAACTAATATTTTTTGTTTCATTAAATCAGTGTAACACAAATTTCCGGCATCGGGCTGAATCCGTCAGGTGCGGGCTTTTTTTAGTTTTTTGGCAAGAGGTAAGTTGCTGGTCGGGGCGGAGGGATTCGAACCCCCGACATCCTGCTCCCAAAGCAGGCGCGCTACCGGGCTGCGCTACGCCCCGAACTGTATAGTTTATAAAATCTTTACATTAAAATCAATTCCGGGGAAAAAGGGATGAGGGGTAATCTCAGGAAATAATTTTTATTTTACTTTACCGGATGCAAAGACCCAGTTTTCACAAAAAGACGGGATAAAGGCGGTGATATATTTAATGTTCCTGAAATATCTCGGCAGTATCTTCCTGAGAAGCTTTATTGTTTCCGTATCAAACTCGGAACAGCACTGCATACTGACAATGCCTTTTTTGTTTAAATTGTTTTT
>DRDE01000234.1 GCA_011040095.1 Nitrospirota bacterium | reverse complement strand
GAAACAACGGTACCGCCTGAAAAGGCATTCAACAGATTTCTGGACGTCCTTGATAATAAGCCGCCTGAGCCTTTCTTTGCCTGGTTTCAGGTGCTTCCACCACATGATCCTTATCTGCCGCCAAAGCCATACATGGGCATGTTTGACCCTTCGTTTGAGATGAGGAGCCTGAAGAGCCAGAGGAGGGCGCCATTGCATGAATTCAAGGCGGATGAGCAGCCAAAGGCTGACATCATAAGGGCCCGTTATGATGAGTTTATAAGGTATTGTGACAAACAGTTTGAGGACCTTATTACACAGCTGAAAAAGAGGGATAAACTGAAAAACACCGTAATTATCTTCTCTTCAGACCACGGGGAGAGCTTTGAACATAATTTTGCAGGTCACGGCGGCCCCCATCTTTATGAGCAATTGACGCATGTTCCTTTTATTATCAAGGAACCGGGACAGAAAGAGGGGCAACTTATTAATCTTATGGTAGAGCAAATAGATATACCGTATACTATCCTGGATTTGATTGGAGTATCGGCGCCTTCATGGATGGAAGGGCGCTCTCTTGTACCGCTGCTGCGGGGCAAAAAGATCCCGTCACGTCCTGTATTTTCCATGAATTTTCAGAAAAACCGCAGTCTCAGCCATCCGATTACCAGGGGCACAATTGCTGTCCATGATGGTGACTATAAACTGATACACTATCTTGAAAAAGAAGAGACCCTGCTCTTTAATCTGAAGGAGGACCCGGATGAGCTGAACAACCTCTTTGACAGAGAGCCTGAGACAGGACAGCGCTTTCTCAAACTGATTCAGGATAACCTTAAAAAAGCTAATGAGAAGATCAGAATGGGAGAGTAATAGATAGGCTGAAAAGCTCATGATTCATAGCTCATGGTTTAACTATGAGCTATGAACAGGTTTTTCTTTTTTCTGCTTTTTCGTAAGAACTAATTTATCGCCTATTCGTTCTTTAATCCGGTAATTTTCATCTATATACCGGTCTATAATGGAAGTATCTAAATTAGGGAAATTATATTTAGAAGGTTCTGTGATTATTAATGATACATTTTTTTCTTTTAGATATCTGATTATCTCCAATTGTTTCTCTTCTGAGTTTGCATATGACTCCGTAAACTCATATTTCGTCGGATACGCGCGTCCGTTTATATAGTAAAACATGGAACCAAACCGCGGGGTTACATATACATTCTCGCCCTTTTCTGTTGCAGTTTCTATAATATTTAATATACTGTTAACGTACTGTGCCATTTCATTTGTAACATAAACATTTGTTTTAGGAGCAAAAAGAGGCGTGGTATTGGTATATCGTATGAAAAAAGACCCGTTTGACAGCACATGGCTTGTAAAACAACTGCCTATTATTAGTGAAAAAAAAGCGAGGGCTGTCATTGACAGAGAGCCGGCATACAACGTACGGAGCTTCTTGCCGTACCCGCTTGCATTGTCAATGTAATACCTTGAAACAAGATACAGGATTGAAATCAGGATCGGCGGAGAGACCAGAAACAACCGCCCCAGTCCCGTAGCGCTTATCACCTGGCTCAGGATCATGCCGCCGTATAAAAGAACAATCAAAAGCTTCCTGTCTTTTTCCGTAAACCTTCGTTTGATTATGTCTGCGGCCAGCACAAGCAGAAGAAGAGAATATGTCAGGGCCGGAATAATCAGGGTTGCATAATGGACAAAATCCCATTTCGTCCATGAAGATATCTGAGTTATTAAAGGGCGCTTAATAAACCAGGTGGGGCTTGCCGTATTAGCGCCTAACAGGAACTGGGTGACAAAATCATTCACTGCCGAATTTGATAAAAGGTATAATACAAAGGGGAGAAAGCTTATTACGGCCCCTGCCGCAAAAAAGGATAAATTTATTACGGCCCCTGCAACTTGCGATATAATCAGACTTTTATTGAAAGATTCTGCTGTCTTAAGTGTCTCGATAAATAGTACTGCTAATGTAAAGTATAGAAAAAGGTCAATCCTGAAGATAAAGGTAATGCCTGCGGTGATACCGGATAAGAAATAAACACTCTTGCGGTTTGAAGAGAGGAGTTTTATGAGAATGAGAATATTGAGCAATTCAAAGAAGACAAAGAAGCTTTTTTGCACAGGCCCCGGGGCAAGCCACAGGAACAGGGGCAAGAGGATGGCGACTTTACGCGGAAATATCTTTGCCCCCAACAGGTAGATTAAAAGGCAGTTAAACGCCCGGATGATGCTCCATGCGATAGTGGCGGAGTGGAGGGAACTGCCGAAGAGTTTGAAAAACAGCGCGGTCCAGAGGTATATCCCCGGCGTATATATTGTACTGAAATCCCTGTAAAAGACCTTGCCTTGTAAAACCTTCTCAGCAGAGGCAACTGTCAATCCCCATTCAACTTCTACGAACCCATAAGGTGCATAGCTCAGGTAATAAAAAAGAGATAAAGTGAATATGGCTGCAGAGACATAAAACCCGTTTCTGTTCAGAAATAAACTCAGACGGTCTTCTTCAGATTCCCTAAAAAATGAAGCTATATTTAATGATTTGGGCATGAGCTATATGTATCTGACAGATTAACATATACTGTCTTTTCTGTCAAAATTTCCTGATTAATTTGACATTTAAAGTCCCTGATTGTAACCTAAATAAAGCTCCTCATTAAGTTGTGCAGGGGGAAAAGACAGCCCGCAGAAGAACATTTGATCAAAAGAATTCCCTTATGCTCTGCATCGGGGTTAAATAAAAAATCCTTTTGATACTTCTCCACTCTGCTGTGGAGTAGTTCATGATGTTTGAATGAAAATAGAGAAGGCACAATAATGGCAAAAATATTATCATCATTCTGGCTGGTATTTCGTCCGATCTTTGTGATTTTTTCCCTTTATCTTGTGGGGGATGCATTCTATCGCTGGGATGGGTTCAGCTATTATGCGACATTCTCCGAGTTCCTGCCATCTGTTGCTCTTATAACAATTCTCTGGAATATTGTAGCTCTGTTTGCAGCCGTGCTGGTATGTCTGTCCGGCAGTTTGCTTGAGTGGATTTCCGACCGCACAGAATGCAAAATCAGAACGGAACACCTGCTGATGTTTATATGCATTTTTGTATGTGTAGGTGGAGGGGCATGGATCGGTAAACGGACAATCTGGGAATATGCGCAAACGACAGTTCAAATGAAGCTGATCGTTTTCATGGGTGTGGTCTCTGCCGCAATATTTCTGACATGGCTGTCTCGTAACAAGATGTCTGCCCTGCAGGAGCGGATAACCCCGCTTGTATGGCTGTTCGGCATCTGGGTTTTAATCTCTGTGCCCCTGGTGGCCTGGCAAACATGGGGCAGGCAGGCGGATACGGCTAATGCCGCATCACGAGAGATTTCCGCTCCCTCCGGCGCAGACAGCAGCCGGCCGAATATAATCCTGGTTATCTTTGATACACTGACAGCGCGGGACATGTCTTTATATGGCTATGAGAGGCCTACCACGCCGTTTATCACTGAATGGGCAAAGACAGGATCTGTATTTACAAGGGCACAGTCTGCCAGCAACTTTACATCACCGTCTACAGCCAGCCTCATAACAGGAAAGAGGGTATGGACTCACCAGACATATCATATAGATGGTTCCAGGCCCGTTAAAGCCGATATTGAAAGCCTGCCGGCAGTACTGAAAAACAACGGTTATTTTAATATGGCGTTTATTGTAAACGACCACGCCTCAGTAGGAAAATTAGGTGTCTCCGGGAGTTTTGATATTGCTGATCCTGCGGTTGATTTTTTTACATCCAGAAACGGCTTACATGAAACTGTCTGGGCATTCCTCTCCGGGTTATTTGATGACAAAATCCGGATGTACGACTGGATCATAAAAAGAACGGCTATTATGGGAAGAGTTATCGATGAAATTTCTTTTGATTCCGGCAAAACATCGGTCCCACCTGAAAAGGCATTCAACAGTCTCCTGGAAGTTATTGACAGTAAGCCGTCCGCACCTTTTTTTGCATGGATTCAGTTGTATCCGCCGCACGATCCTTATCTGCCGCCCGATCCATACATGGGAATGTTTGATTCTTCATCAGAATGGAGGACATTTAAAAGCCAGTTGAAGGCTCCTGTCCGTAAGTTCGGGCAGGAGAAGCAGGCAAGCATTGACATTCTAAGGGCCCGTTATGATGAGTTCATAAGGTATTGTGACAAACAGTTTGAAGACTTCATTGAACAGTTAAAAAAGAGGGGTAAATTAAAAAACACTCTGATTATTTTCTCTTCAGACCATGGAGAGAGCTTTGAACATAATTACGTAAGACATGCCGGCCCTGCTCTTTACGAACAATTAACTCATATCCCGCTTGTTATCAAGGAGCCCGGTCAGACAGAAGGGCGAGTCATTAACGACCTTGTAGCACAAATAGATATCGCTCCTACAATCCTGGATTTGGCTGACATACCGGTGCCTGCATGGATGGAAGGGCGTTCTCTGGTGCCGCTCATGCGAGGCAAAAAGATTCCGCCGCGCCCTGTTTTTTCCATGAATTTTCAGAGGAACCGCAGCCTTGGTCATCAGATCATAAAAGGAAGTATAGCTGTATGGGAAGGTGACGACAAGCTGATACACTATCTTGAGAAAGACGAATCCCTGCTTTTCAATCTAAAGCAAGACCCCGATGAGCTGAACAATCTCTTTGATAAAGATCCTCAGACAGGTCAACGCCTCCTCGGAGTGATTTATGACAATCTTAAAAAGGCAAATAAGAAGATCAGAAGGAGCGCATATAAATCGGGGTTTTGAGGCTAGGCTGCCTGCTATATAGATGCGCATAAGTTCTCCTACAATAAACGCTTCTTAAGCCAGTATTTGCAAGGACTTTAAGATTAGTATTGTCGATTTACTTATGCGCATCTATATATCTTTCATACTGCCCTCTATCAGGATGTCTTTCTGTGAAAAAGAAAAATCAATACAGCAAGAGATACAAATGCCACTATTGAGCTAGCCAGTGCAATTCCCCTGATGCCCATTATCTGCATAAAGATGAGGTTGAATATAATGGTTCCCATGACCATAATCATGGCTGTAAACAACAGCACTTTGGTATTCTTTTTGGTCAGGAATGCCCTGGAATAAAGCAAGGCGATCAGGAAAGGCGTCAGTCCCAGGAGAAAGAATCCGAATATTTGAGCAACCTCATGTATCTGCTCTTTTGGGAATTCTCCATGTCCATAGACCATG
>DRDE01000233.1 GCA_011040095.1 Nitrospirota bacterium | reverse complement strand
TAAACTTCATAGCAATAGATATTTTACATTATTTGAGTGAGGATTTAAAAAGATGTGGTGGAATATAATTGGAAATGATTTAACCCCCGGAAAGCACCCGGTCATATACATCTAAATGATTCTTCGTCATTATTTCCTTGGTATGATGGTTAAGAATTGTCTGTCTGCCGGTATCACCAAGCCTTTTTCTTGCTTTGGGCTCTGCAAGCAAATGTTGAATCCGGTATGCCAATGTCTCATAATCCCTTACCTTTATTACGTAACCATTAACATCGTCTATGATTACCTCAGGCAACCCTCCCATATTTGTCACTATCATAGGTGTTTTTGAAGAAAGAGACTCCAGCATTGTCAGCCCAAAAGGTTCAGATGCAGTCGAAGGATATATACAGACCTCCGCAAGACAATATAACTCAGGCATTTCCTTGAGAGTATAGAAATCAATAAACACATAGTCCTTTAAATTAAAAGTTTTTATCAGCTCAACAAAATAGGCAATATCCTTTTCCTGCGACAACTCCCAGTCAATAATGTTCTTATTCCCCGCCATGACCAGGAGAGCTTCAGGAAATCGCTCTTTCACCAGGTTGATTGCCTTTATACTGACATCGCATCCCTTTGCCATACCCATCCTTGCAGGATGAAAAACTATTCTTCTGCCTTTTAATCGAGGGAATTTCTTTAGAATCTCTACGGTCTTTATCTCTGGATGAAAGATCTTTGTATCGATACCATGGTGAATTACAGTTATTTTCTTCTCATCAAGCCCTGCCCCCATAAGTTCTTTTTTAATGTAATGGCTGACAGAAATTATATGCGACCAGCATATTTCTCTTGTCAGTTTAAGGAATAAAATATCATCCCACACATTATGCGCTGTCAGGATCAGGGGAATCCCTTTATCTGATGACATATCCTCAAGAATTTTTATGTGTACTTTACTGAAATAGTGCATATTGTGAACATGTATGATATCCGGCTTAACTTCATCAAAAAAGTCATTGTAGGTTTTTGTAATTTCTTCTTCAAGCGCCTCAAGCCCCCTTTTGACAAGCCAGTTAAGGTCAAAAAGCGGTGTTCGGTAAATATTTGCCCCTTTATATGTATCGCGTGCTTTTTCTCCCTCCACATAGCCTGTCAACAATCCGACCTTGTGACCTCTTTTTATTAATTCCGGGAGTAATATGGTGAGGTGTGTTTCCACGCCCCCTATAATCGGCGGGAATCCCCAGTGCATCTGTGCAATTTTCAGCTTTTTCATTTTTCCTGTTACCTTTTAATCAGTAGTATTCCTCAAGACCGCAGGGTACTATTTTTTTATGTTTCGGGAAAAAGCTGTATCTCCTGTTTGCCAGAAGTGTTTTTGCTATACCATAAACACTGACTGTCAGCCGGTCTTTTTTGACCTTTGAACTGAAATATAAGTTGATCTTTTCTTTACCTATTACCACTGAGATATCAAAACCCCTGAATTTAACAGATGTTTTGAGCCCCTTCCAGTGTGAAGGCAACTGGGGATTAATACAGAGCATGCCTTTCCTGATTCTCAAGCCTGCAAAACCATGTATAAGTGCCTGCCAGACCCCTCCCAGTGATGCCGCATGTATGCCGGCGTTTGTATTGCCATATACATTTTTCAGGTCAGCATAGGCTGCTATTTCAAAATAATGACATGCCTTGTATTCCTCCCCTACCTCAGCGCCAACAGCAGCATGGATCGAGGCGCTCAGGGATGACTTATGCAGGGTCCTTTTCTCATAATACAGGTAATTCTTTCGTTTTGTCTCCAGACTGAAAATCTCTGAAAGGAGGAATAAAGCCATTACAACGTCTGACTGTTTGACGTACTGGGTATTTCCAATATTACGAATATTCCCCGGGTAAAGAGGCAGAGAATGGTGATCAAGCCCGGTTAAAGGGAGTTTCCTCTTTTTAAAGAATCCTTCAAACTGCTCTACAATTTTTGTCTTCTTTGAAACCGGAATATATATTGCCGCGGCAATCCGCTTCCATTTTGCAATTTCAGACGGCAGCAGGTTAATTCTCGACATAAGTTTTTTTACGTTAGCAGGGTATTTTTTCTGAAAGTCCCTGCAGAATTTAGCAGCCGTATTCAGGTTCCACTGAACAAGGAGATTTGTATATGCATTGTTTTTTACATTCTCATGAAATTCATCCGGCCCTATAACTTTACTGATCTCATATCTCTTTTTCCTTGAGTTATACTCCACCCTGCTGGCCCAGAACCGGGCTGTCTCCAGTATTATCTCGAGCCCATGGTCAAGCAGGAAATTAGTATCGTCTGTTACTGAAAAATAATGGATAACCGCATAGGCTATATCAGCGGTAATGTGACATTCCTGTCCCCCGGTTAAAACCTTTTGGATCCTGCCGCTTGAGTCTTTATACCACGACGGTGTCGTCTCTTCTCCGGTGTCTGCGGATTCCCATGGAAACATTGCTCCCTGATAACCTTTTTGTTTTGCGATTTTTCTTGCTGCATCAAGCCGGTTATAGCGATAAAGCAGCAGATTTCTGGCAACCGCGGGATTCGTATGTAAATAAAAAGGCAGACAGAAAAGCTCTGTATCCCAGAATATATGTCCCCTGTAGCCCTCTCCGGTCAAAGCCTTTGCCCCTACACTGACGTCATGACACTTCTCATCAACAGCAATCAGAAGGTGATAAAT
>DRDE01000232.1 GCA_011040095.1 Nitrospirota bacterium | reverse complement strand
GGGCACAGGCATTAATCGTATGAGGACTCTTATGATTGAAGCAGGTCTGAAAGAACCTGTGTTTGAAATGGATTCTTTTTTCAGGGCCATATTTTATCGTGATCCACGATATTCGCTGAAAGCAGACGAGGCCGGAAAAAAAGGGCCGGAAGAAACTACCCAGAAAACTACCCGGAAAATAATAGAAGCCATTGCCAGGAAAGCAGATATCACTCAAAAAGAACTTGCTGCGCTTATTGGAATAACTGAAGACGGAGTAAAATACCATATAACAAGACTTAAAAGAAAAGGAATCCTTAAACGCATAGGCCCGGACAAAGGCGGGTATTGGGAGATAGTTGGTGGATAAAAAACAGGAACTGAAACTCACATATGAGGTCATAGGGCCAAGCCTTGAATTTTGACATTCTGACAAGCTCAAATAGAGCAAAAGAAGAAAGCGCAGAGGTGTATGAAAAATGACGGTTGATCGTGTTCCGGATTATTTAATAAGCCTGGTGCATGAACTAAGAAAGCTCCCAAGGAGACCGAGTGGGCGGAATTCAAGCACAACATAGCAGAGGCTGATGAAATCGGAGAATATATCTCCGCGTTGTCAAACTCTGCTGCCCTTTGCGGCAAGGCATCAGCATATCTCATATGGGGAATTGACAATGTAACACATGACATAATTGGCACGACTTTTCAGCCATCTGTATTTAAGGTCGAGAATGAAGAGTTGAAAAAAGCCTGCGCAATAAAAAAGACACCCTAAAGGAATAACTGGTAAAATATGAAAAAGGAGGGCATTATGGGAACTATAAACAATGACCTTGCAGAAGAGAGAGTTAAATCTCTGCCGGACAATGAAAAGATAGAGCTTGTAGATACTATCCTGATGCAGCTCGACAAACCCGACCCCGAGATTGACCGAATCTGGGCGGATGAGGCGCGCAAACGCTGGAAGGCATATAAGGCGGGCAGTGTGGAGACAGCGCCTTATGATAGGGTAATGGAGAAGTACCGCTCCTGATGAAAGTCCGCTTCTTAAAACCCGCTCAGTCAGAAGTTGATGATGCCTTTGTATGGTATAAAACCCGGTCTCGTGGACTCGGGACACAGTTTCTTGACGAATTTGACCGCGCAATTGATTCTGAAACAATTGTTGAGGTTGCAGTTGCCCATCTGCATAGAAAACCTCAATACTGGATAGACAGGATTTCATGACCATGCTTCGTTACCAAGAATATCCTAAATAGAATTGATGAATCCAAAGCCTTTTATGCCCGAGGTTATGTGCATGGAGACACCTATCCCGGAATTTCGTCAAAGACACAAGCCCTGTCAAGGAGGTGGTTTTATGAATAAGGTTTCTCTCATAAAGGGAAAAGACAGAAGGAGAAATATCAGGAAATCCCTTGAGCAAATTTCTGATGATATCAGGAAAAACTTAAAACCGGGACGGATTATAATCAAACCGAACTTTGTCTCCTCATCCATTCAGCTTGCAGCAAGCCACGTAGACCAGATAAGGGGCATCCTTGATTACCTGAGAGAGTTTTATAAAGAGAAAATAATCATTGCAGAAGCTGCATGCGACGACACAACAGAGGCATATAAAGACTTCGGCTACCATAATCTTCTCAAAGAATATAATGTTGAACTTATAGACCTGAATAAAGGCCCCTTTGAGAAAGTGCATATACTGGACGAAAAAAACAGAACGATTCATGTAATGGTTTCGAGCCTTTTGCTTGACAGAAACAACTACCTGATCTCCGCGGCAAAGCTGAAAACCCATGACAGCGTTGTTGTCACTCTTTCCATTAAAAATACGGCTATGGGATGCATATTTACAAAAGATAAGATACGGGTCCATCAGGGAGTAAAACATCTGAATCTGAACATTGCGGAGCTGTCAAAGAGTGTATGGCCTGATCTGGCGATAATTGACGGGTTTGTCGGTATGGAAGGTAACGGCCCGGTTGACGGAAGCCCGATCCATGCGGGCGTTGCCGTATCGGGCGCTGACCCGCTTGCTGCGGACAGGGTGGCATGTGAGCTTATGGGTATTGATTTCAATAAAGTCGGGTACCTGCGCTATTGCTCGGAAAAGGGGTTGGGCGAGGCGGATTTACAACAGATTGAGATAGTGGGCCATGCCTTCAGGGAATGTGTCATGCCGTTCAGATTACACAGTTCAGTAAAGGAGCAATACAAATGGAAGGATTGAAAGAAGTATAATATTATAATGACAATTGAAGAACTAACTCTGAAAAATAATGTAAGGCTCCAGGTCGAAAAGAGGGAGACGGACGGGAGGGTTGAAGTGTCCCTCCGGATGAAAGGCAATGAAAATTGTCTCCTGCACTGGGGGCTCGGCAGGACTCCCCGCTCAGCATGGCAAATTCCTCCGGAGCCGTTCCGGCCCGACGGCAGCAGGGCATTCGACCGGGCCGCGGTTCAGACACCGTTTACAGACCATAACGGTGAAGCCCGGATTGTTATCAGGATAGATAAGGACATGGGGCTTCCGGTTATGAATTTTGCCCTTTTCTTCCCGGATACAGGCCGATGGGACAATAATCACGGTAAAAACTATCACATCAAACTGCCGGGATTTAAACCTCCAGAGCATGAAACCGATGTGTCGGATGAGATCATTGAAAGGGAAACAGGTCACCACTCATGGACGCTGATGCACCGCTTTAACCTCTGTCATGATCTGGCGGACAGGGTCGGAGGTAATACAGAGGGGTTGGCGCTGCTCTACGTATGGCTGCGTTATTCCGCTCTCAGGCAATTGGACTGGCAGCGAAATTACAACACAAAACCAAAAGAGTTGAGTCACTCCCAGGACCGTCTGACACTGAAGCTTGCCGATATATATATAAATGAACCGGCAGGCAGGGAGTTGATACGGTTGATGATAACCACGCTGGGACGCGGCGGGGAAGGACAGCGGATACGTGATGAGATACTCAATATCATGCACCGGCACCATATCAAAGAGGTTTCCAACCATTTCATGGAAGAGTGGCACCAGAAGCTCCACAACAATACCACACCCGATGATATTGTTATCTGCGAGGCTTATCTTGAATTTCTGAAAAGTAACGGCAATCTCGATATCTTTTACAGAACGCTTGAGGCAGGAGGTGTGACTATGGAACGTTTAGAGAATTTTGAACGGCCTATAGTAACCCCGCCGGATTTTATTCCGCATCTGAAAGAGGGATTGATACATGACTTTGACAATTACCTGAAGCTCCTCAAATCGATCCATTCCGGCGCTGATCTTGAAAGCTCCGCCAATGCCGCCAGGCACTTATTCGATGATGAAATGAACGGGCTGATGGATTTCATATTTCAGCACAGATACGACAACAGGATGCCGGCGGCGGATATCGTTGAAAAGATCACCGCAATGCGCAGATGCCTGAACAGACTTTTAAACACTGACCGCGACAGCGGGAGGGTTCGCGATATGCTCTATCTCGACCTTGCGCTGGAGGAGTTCCTGCGCATTGCAGTAGAGCGCAACATCCACATGCAGATAGACAGGGGCCAACTTGTGGAATTAATAAGTATGGCTCTTGAGAACATCGGGTTTTCATATGTCGATTTCGAGTTTTCAGAATGTTTGAGGCACTGGGAGCGGCTTAAGACCATGCCCCGTTTTACTCAGGACTGGTCACTTCGCGCCAAGTCCGTTCTTGAACGGCTCGGACGCGCCATAGGCGCTTTCAGCGAACACTGCCACCGGCTGTTTCAGCCTAAAGCCGAATTCCTCGGCAAGGCCTTTCATGTCGATTCATGGGCGATAACACTCTTCACTGAAGAGATTGTGCGCGGCACAGCGGCATTTATACTCTCAATGCTTGCGCATCATCTTGACCCCGTACTGCGCAGGAGCGCAAGGCTCGGCGACTGGCAGGTCATCAGCCCGGGCAGGGCCGTGGGACTCGTGGAAGTTGTCGACACATTAGGATCAATCCAGGGCAAAACCTTTGACAGGCCCACAGTTATTATTGCAGATAAAGTAATGGGAGACGAGGAGCCTCCAGAAGGTGTGAATGTTGTTATTACACCGGATCCGGTTGATCTTGTGTCCCATGTGGCGGTTCGCGCCAGAAACGCCGGCCTGTTGTTTGCCACCTGTTACGATAAGGAGCGCCTTGATCGGCTCAAATCACTCAGGGGGCGACTGCTTGATCTCGCGGTGAATGCATCGGGTGATGTTGTATTTGAAGAAGTTACGGATGAAATGAATGCTGCGCCCTCACAAGTAAAAATAGAGTATACAAAAATAGCCCGGCCTGTGTTAACTGCCTATGCAATTTCTTCAAGAGATTTCAGGGAAGGTCTGGTTGGCGGCAAATCCGGCAACCTGAGGCTCCTTGAGGGAAAACTACCGGACTGGATTCATCTGCCTGTTTCAGCGGCGCTCCCTTTCGGCGTATTCGAAAAGACGCTTGCTTCAGACAGTAATAAAAAAATTGCCGAATGTTACCGGGAACTCATATCCCGGATTGAGGACAACCCTGAAGAGATTCTTGCTGAGATACGTAAAACCCTGCTGGCCGTTCAGCCGCCGGAAAAGTTGACAGCTTCTCTTTATAAAGTCATGGAGGAGGCAGGGCTTCGGTGTCCTGAAAACCCGGATGATGTATGGAGCTGCATCAGGCGTGTCTGGGCATCCAAGTGGAATGAAAGGGCATATCTGAGCCGCAAGGCAAGAGGAATCCCCCATGAGGACATTTTTATGGCGGTTCTCATTCAGCAGGTTGTAGAAGCGGAATATGCCTTTGTAATCCATACCGTTAATCCGTTTACGCGCAACAGAAATGAACTCTATGCCGAGGTGGTGTTAGGTCTTGGAGAAACCCTGGTCGGCAACTACCCCGGCAGGGCCCTCGGCTTCTTTTCCGGGAAAAAAACGCCTGAACCGCGCATTCTGAGTTATCCGGACAAAAGCGCCGGGCTTTTCGGCGGAGGCCTGATCTTCCGTTCGGATTCCAACGGAGAGGACCTGGCAGAGTACGCGGGCGCGGGCCTTTATGACAGCGTAATGCTGGAGTCCCCGCGAAAAGTTGCGCTGAGTTACACGGATGAGCCTTTAATATGGGATGAGGATTTTAGTAGAGGCATCCTGACCTCCATAGCCAATATCGGTATTATAGTCGAAAAAGCCCTCGGCTCCCCGCAGGACATTGAGGGCGTTTATTCCAAAGGCCGGTATTATGTAGTGCAGACACGTGTCCAGGTTGGATAAAAGAATGGATGAAATGAAACGGATCAGGATCGGCAACCAGACCGCCTTTGCGGCTTCAACACTGATGTTGCCCTTTGAATATGCAGTGGCAAACGGTTTCAATGCCTTCGAGTGGTTTCCGGACAGGCATGAATCAGGTGAGGGGTGGGATGTAAGCGACATAGATGCCGGGACACGCTCATATATCAAAGACAGGGCCACGACACATGACATAGCCCTCTCCGTCCATGCCTCGCTGCAGGCCAATCCACTGAAAAATGAAAATCTTGAACTGTGGTTTAAAGATATTGAGTTCGCACAGGACATCGGCGCATCCCTGTTCAATATTCATCTTTATACCGATGGGGGAATAGAGACTTATATAAAGGCGATTACACCCATTATAAGACGCTCTGCAGAGGCGGGCATCAAACTCGCCATAGAAAACACACCGCTTACAATTCCTGACGATTTCAATAAAATATTCGCCCTCTTTCAGAACATGCCGGCCGTGGATACGGCGCACACAGGGATATGTCTTGATCCCGGACATGCCAATCTGTGCGGGTCAACCCGTAACGACTATTTAGGGTTTATCGACAGGCTTGATACACGGGTGCCGGTCATCCATATCCATATGCATGAAAACTATGGTGACAAAGACAGTCATCTGACGATCTTTTCAGGGCCGGCAGGGGAAAATACGGCAGGCGTGCGCGGGTTTATAGAGCGCATGAAGAAACGCAGGTTTTCAGGCTCCGTAATTCTTGAACAGTGGCCAGATCCCCCGTCATTACTGAACAGGGCACGCGACAGGCTATATAATATGTGGATGCAGGATCAGGAATACAAAAGGAATTGAAATGGATCTTTACGCTGAAAATTCAAAAGAATGGCTGGGGCGGGAGGATTCGAACCCCCGAATGCTGGGACCAGAACCCAGTGCCTTACCGCTTGGCGACGCCCCAAAAATACATGCTGTAACGTACAGCATATATATTACATAAAAATTCGATTAGCGGTCAAATAATGACAGGGCATTATTGAATAGTGTCCGTGTATAAAGTATACTTATTTGTCATTCCCGCAAGCAAAGCGCGTCGGGAATCCTTTGTAAAGAAACGATTCCGGACAAGCCGGGATGACAGACAGAATGACCCCTTTATTTGAGTCCCTTAAAGAGGTCGGATAGTTTCACAAATACGCGCCGGGAGTAATATTCCATTTGTCCGGTAATTCAGAGCTTGCCACACTGTCTTCATTATTTTGCGCAAGGTCAATGTCATAAGGGGAAATGTACTTTTCTTTTTTTGTGTTATAAACGATTCGCACAACAGGATGGAGCAGACTTTTTTCTCCGAGATTAAGAACCACACCGAGCAAACCGCTTTCGAGCCGCACCAGTGAGCCAACGGGATAAATACCCACACAACGGATAAATTGCTGTACCAGCTCATTGCTGTAAAACCGGCTCCACTCAAAGAGTTTTTTCAGCACCTCGGTGGGTTCAAATTTTCGCTGGTAACATCTCTTGGAGGTCATGGCATCATAAACATCCGCAATAGCCGACATCTGGCCGAATTTACTGATCTCATCACCTTTCAGCTTGCCCGGATACCCTGAGCCGTCCATCCTTTCATGATGATGGATGGCCATTAATACCGAGGTTTCATTAACATCCCGGGTATGCTCAAGGATGACACGGCTGTGCTTCACATGTTCTTTTGCGCTTACAAATTCATCTTCAGATAACTGGGTGGTTTTGGCAAGGATTCCTGCAGGTACTTTTATCTTGCCGATGTCGTGCAAAAGCCCGCCGGCCCCAAGCGCTTTTATTAACTTGTAATCAAATCCGAGGCTCCTGCCGAAGGCGATCATTAATACACCGACACTTATGGAGTGCATAAATGTATATTCATCCGCTTGTTTGATCCTGCTCAGACTGGTCAAAGCGCCTTTGTTCCTTAAAATTGAATCAACCATTTTTTCCGTAATGTGATTCACTTTTTCCATTTTTATCTGTTTTCCGAATCTCACATCTTCCATAAGGTCCCTCACTGTCTGTAGCGCCTCTTTTTTTATCTCTTTTGCCCTGGCAATCTCTTCCTGCACAGGGACAACATCCCTGTCATTTATTTCCGGCTCAACAACCTTATTGAGTTGAGCCTGGATTTCCCGGCTTACCTCCTCTTCTGTAGGGGCTCCGGCAACATCGTTCCCTTTATCCGTGTCAATGTAAACTTCCCGGATACCGTAGTCAATGATTTTCTCAATTGTTTTCTCATCGGCGATTTTTATACTGTTTGAGAGGAAAGGATGCTTTATCCATCCACAGTTAAAATCATGGATAAACATTCCGGGGCCTAATTGTTCAACCTTAACTTTTTTAATCATGATACATGTATAAATCGGATAAATACCGCTTTTTCTTTAAATGTAATAAACTTGACATCTCTAAGGAGTCGCCCAAAAACAACTTCACATTTCAGCATCTCATCTTCGGGCCATCTTTGACCGCTCCTCAATCACAAAATCCTCTAAATAACCGGTTATTCCTGCGGTTTTGCTCAATCAAAAGCAACGATAAGCGAGCATCTCAAAAAAATATATGAAGAAGCAGAATTAGAGCTATCGTAAGTTTACTACGATCAGGGTCGTTATTAGTGTTAACATATTGTAATTATTGAAGGAAAAGAGAGTTTCATTTGTATACAACAATATCCTTAAAATTTGGTCTTTGGATGTGAAAATTTTGAATATTCAATGCATCTAAAAGCAATTCATCTTCCTGTTCTGTTTCCTCAAGTGTGTAATGAACATTCATTTTTTTGCGTTTTCCTCCATCTTCAATTAATGCCGCCAAACGAATTCTTTCCAATCGATCAAAAAGATTATCATAGTTTGTTTGACCGTACTCTGTTTTTTGTGCTCGGCGATATATAACCGATTCAAAAAGAAAACCCAATACGCAAGTTAATACATGAACTCTTATCTTTTGATCTGTCCAATGAAATTGTGGATGGGCTGACCCATGATATGGATTCTCTGGGTTCCGGCACATCGTTAACTTTTATATGACCATTAATTATAAGCTCCGTTGTGCATAAAGAAGAAAGCTCATCTATCCCTTACTGAACCGTTACATTGAAATCCTGCCACCTCATCGAAAACTCTTTAACTATTCTGTAAGCGACCATCACTACAAAGGCGTGTGCCGCGCAGGATTCCTCCTCAGTACATATCTCACTCCCTCTTTGGTTTGCACTTCTGCGAGCTCCTGCTCGAATAAGTTTAATTGTATGACATTTACCCTCATCAGCTTCTCTATCTGTGGTTTGGTAATTGCCGTAATATAGTGTAATCCTGCTTCTCCCAGTTGTTCGATCTGCCGGCTTTTTATCATCCC
>DRDE01000231.1 GCA_011040095.1 Nitrospirota bacterium | reverse complement strand
TGTCGGCAATATGTCGCCACCGTCCGGGGTTCATATGGCCGATTTCAATGAATTCCGGGAGCATCAGTTTCCGGGTAGCCTCTGCTTCAAACTGAAGGAATTCCCGTGAGAGCCCGGGATTGTACTTGTCCAGGATTATATCGATGATCTCATCCGGGTTCTCCATTGCATAGGCCCAGCCGAGCAGGCTTGCCTCACGAAAGGCCTTTACCCGTTCGGGGTGTTCCGTTATTTCCCTTTCAGAGGTAAACAGGCAATCGCCATAAAAGTTGATGCCGTAGGTTATGGGACGGATTATGGTATAGGGGATCCCTTTTTCATCAAGCAGGAAAGGCCGGTCTGTAATGTATCCCGCTGATGCGTCAACCCTTTTGTTGATCAAAGCATCGATTCCCCAGGAATGATCAATAACATCAATATCCTTTAAGCTGATTCCTTCATTAAGCAGCATTGCCTGGGTTTCAATGCTTCCCCTTGGACGCAACTCCACCCGGCGTCCGATCAGGTCTTGCGGAGATTCAATCCCGGAATCTTTCCTTGCAATCAATATTTCGGGCGAATGCTGGAAAATGGTTGCAAGTATGACTATCGGCAGGCCCTTTTGCCTTTCAAGCAGCAGCCCCGGCATATCTACACCGAAATCGGCGCGCCCGGACACCACTTCTTCAGCAATGTTTACGCCGGGCTTGCCTTCTTTAAGATCAACCTCCAGACCCGCGTCCCGGTAATAACCTTTTTCAATTGCAGCGTAGTAACCGGCAAACTGGAACTGGTGGCTCCACTTGAGTTGGAGGGTTATTTTTTCCAGTGATTTTCCTGAATTTACTGCGGCGTTAGCGCCGGTCACGGGAGCCCCGGAAATGAATCCGAGGAAAAAGATGACTATCAGATATACGGCTGCCTGTCCGTGGAAGACCCGGCAAGTTGAGGTTTTGTTTAGTATTTGTTGTTGACAGGTTTCAGTCAAGTCCGTCCCCTCATGAAAAATCAAACTGTCTGAAGCGTATCCTTATTATCAATTATATGTCAACGGTGGATTTCCCCTTCATATCCCCGCCTGCCTTGACGAATGCCGGATTAAAAGTTATACTAAAGTGTAACAAATTCCAGAGGAGATTTTTATGCGTTTTGCAGGAATAAAAGAGCTTAAACATAAAACCATGGACATTCTTAAAGAGTCTGAAAAGGGGGATATAATCATCACGGCTTACGGAAAGCCGGCGGCTATTCTCCACCATATAACGGAAGACGACCTTGCCGACTATCTTGTTGAGAACGATCCTGCCTTTAAGGGAAAAATTGAAGAGGCCTATGCCGAATATAATTCTGTAGGAGGCATTACCGCTGATGCCATGATAAAGAAGCTGAAAAGGCGCAATGGGGCAAAAAAAGTTTAAGGTCATATACTCTCCCTCAGCACAGAGCGATATTGAAAAGTTTGAAACAGCCGATGCCATTCAGATCGCAAATGATATAAAGAAATATTTAGAGTCCTCTCCTCTCCCTATCGGCAAGACCCGCATTAAAAAACTGACCGGCTTTATCCCTCCGCTTTTTCGCCTCAGAAGCGGTGACTTCAGGGCATACTATCGAATCATCTCTAAAGATGTTGTAGTCCTTGCCGTTACGCATAAAAAAGAAAGTGAGAAACTCTTAAAGAGACTGCGTTAATTTTAAAATACAACATTTAAGATTCAAGTCTTAGGCTTCAGGTTTTCAATGGCAGTTTCTTTTTTTTGTATTCCTGAAACACCCCTTTTATTGTCCTGATGAATTCGGCGGTATCAGCCGGCTTAATGATATAGCGGGAAGCGCCCAGACTCATTGCCAGCCTTTCATCCTTCGGGTCCATATATGTTGCCGTGTAGAAGACAAAGGGGATTTTGCATAACTGTTTGTCCTGCCTGATTTCGCGGCAGAGCCTGAACCCGTCCATTACCGGCATAAGGATGTCCGAGATAATCATGTCGGGAAGCAGCTCCCTTGCCGCCTTTAATGCCTCTGCCCCGTTAGAGGCGGTCATGACTGTGTACCCGTCGGATTCAAGGGTCTTCCTGAGTATTATTCTTGAATCCGCATGGTCATCAACTATCAGGATTCTCATTTCTTCTCACAAAAAAAACTGAGAGTTTTCATGTGTAAAAAAACAAAAATATTAAAATTAAGAACACAGAGTTTTATTTCTCCGTGTTCTCATGTGGTTAATCGCTTATTTCAGGTGTAAATTACTTTATCAGACCTCTGTATATTAAATATCTGTATATTAAATAATAGTACTTTTCCTGAATTTGTCAATCGATTGTTTTGAACCGGAAGAAGGGGATGTTATCAGGCCTTCCTGTTTAATGAATATACAAAGGCGAGGATTTCGGCAACCGCTTTATATAAATCCGGGGGGATTTCCCGGTACAGGTCGAGCACTGAAAGGAGTTCCACGAGGTCACTGTCTTCTTTTACGGGTATGCCGTGCGCCTTTGCAATCTCTATGATTTTTTCAGCGACCTTCCCTCTTCCTTTTGCAACAAGACTCGGAGAGGAGTCTTTCCCTCGCCTGTACTTCAGAGCCGCAGCTTTTACGGATTGTTTTTTCATGTTCATATCTTTACATTAACCCCCTGAACCTGGGCCTTTCCAAAGACTATCTCCTTTTCCCGGTTAATGCTTATTGCCTTCAGGGACAGCGCCTGTGATGCAAACCGGCCTTCAAGTATGTGCCTTTGTGATTTAATAATATCTTTAACGTCCTGTCTCCCGGTAAGGAAGGTGACGTAAAATGAGCTGTTCAGTATTGTCACGGATATGG
>DRDE01000230.1 GCA_011040095.1 Nitrospirota bacterium | reverse complement strand
TCCACCTGTATCTGCTGTGTGTAAGCGCCCGGCGTTACGCCGCCCGCCATATTAAAGAGATTCATTAGGTCATATCCGTTCTTAAGCTCATATATGGCGGGTCTCTTAACATTTCCGGCAATCCCGACAAGCGGGC
This sequence comes from Nitrospirota bacterium, assembly GCA_011040095.1. Lineage (GTDB taxonomy): Bacteria > Nitrospirota > Thermodesulfovibrionia > UBA6902 > UBA6902 > BMS3ABIN06. The sequence continues at coordinate 2,376 of DRDE01000230.1, read as the reverse complement.
CGGTTGTGGGGATAAAGATCACATCTCCCGACTGAAGGATACTGTCCTGGGTTTTATCCCCTTTAAGCAGGAAGTCATAGAAGTCCATTACTACAATAGCCTTATCATTTCTCTTTAACTGTATGTTTCGCAAGGAACCTATTTCCGTAGGTCCTCCTGAAGCAAGAATGGCATTTGTTATTGTCGAGAATGAGCCAAGCGCATAACTGCCGGGGCTTCTTGCCTCACCGAGCACAAAGACCTGGATACTCTTCATCATTCCGAGGGTAACGTTTATCTTGGCGCCGATGATCTTGTTGGCTTGGTCCGTAAGATAATTTCTCATCTCGTCAAAACGCATCCCGGCAACCTGGAGAGGGCCGATGCGCGGGATTGTTATTTCACCGTCTTTATTAACAACAAGGCTGTACTGGGCATTCACCCTTCCCCAGAAGAGCATTTTCACTTCATCCCCCGGCCCTATAATATAATCCGGTGAAACAGGGATATCTTTCCGGGGAGCTAAAGGCTTTGCAACAGCCCTTGAAAAAAATTTATAACCAAACGGCTTTAAATCGGTAGAGATGCCCTGGTACGGCCCGACTGAACGGTATCTGTCGAACAATGACCTCCGCCCATTGTCTTTTATAACGGGTCCCCCTGTTTCCTCCGGCGCCTCCTCTTTTCCCTCAGATCCTTTTTCCTCGAGGACATCTCTTCCATTGGCAATATCCACAGGGGCAATGTCTTTAAACTCCTGACGCTCCTTTAGCGAATTTATGGTTTCAGGCGTTAAAATCCCGCCTGTTTTATTAATCTCGGCTTCTACGGCAATGCGCTGTTCAGGAGATAACTCCTGCAACTTATTTGCTATTGCAGGCGATGCCAAAGACTCTGCATATGCAATACCTTCGCCCGGGATACCGGATGTGTAATATGAAATAAACAAAAATATCATGAGAAATAAACAACGCATGGTTCGCGGCATAATCTTCTCCCCTCTCTCCTTACTCACTACTTCTTGCTTTTTTTCAGGTTTTCCCGTTTTTTAACATTCCCGATATATTCTATAAGAAAGACTAAAAAAACCGCTGCAAACAGGGATGCAACAAATGATAGTATAATGTTCTTCCTTATCATCGGTTTAATCTTTCTGTCAGGCGCCTTTGGCGGGTCAAGCACTTTAAAGGCGAAATTCTCCTTGACCCCGGCCATCATTGATGTCTCTAACTGCCTGGCAATAAGGGCGTAAATTTTTTCCCCGATTAACGGGTCTGCATTTTTATCAATCAGCGACTCAAGGTATTTTTTATTTGTGTCGGCGACTCTCCCGGCCTCACTGCTCATATAATCCGTCAGTTCCGTTAAAATGTAATTCAGTATATCAGCAGCTGTCTTTGGATCTGTAAACTCCGCTGAAAGTTCAATTACACCCTCTCTCTGATTGTGCTTAACCTTATAGATATCTTTTAAATACCTGATACCGTTCCATGTCTTGCTCTTGTCCGGCATTTCTTTTAATTCTTCCTTTTTAAAAAAAACCGGCAAAAGATTATATCTCTTGATCACCCTTTCCATCAGGATATTGCTTTTGAGTAATCTTACGATTTCAGAGACATTTGATGCCGGGGCCGTAGATACACCGAACCGGGCGGCAATAGCGCTCATGCCTGTTGGCTCCCTTGACTGGGCGGCGGGTATGATGGCAGCCGTTGCCTGATATATTTTTGGTGAAAGAAAAGAACCGATGCCGGTTGCTATGACGGAAATTGCAACAATTACGAAGATTAACCCGTAATGCTTTTTAATCACATTGATATAATCCAGTAAATTTATTTCATCATCATCATATTCTTCCATGTCCTGCATATCATCTCCGCAATGCCTTTTTTATTGCAATTCCCCGATTGTTGTTACTCGTAAATATTATTCCCCTTGAATAAGCTTATCAGTATAACCTTCTGATCCCCTAATAGGTGAAAATAATGTCAATTATTTCACTTGCTTCGGATAAGCATTATAATGAAATAAAGTTCATTATTCTAAATAGGAATGTTTTTTTATTCAAGATGAAAAATAGAAATATTGTAATCACCCGGTCATGGCGGGAAATAAAGATGGGGGAACATCGTTGCTCTTATTGCCTGCCGGGCATCAAAGCTCCGCACACTGCCGCCTGTTCCGATGGTGTCAGGGGATAGGCTATTACTGCCGTGGTCAGGCTTAAAGTCAGGCGCGGTATTCCGGATAGAAAGATATTTGTTTCTTTTGTTCTCATAGCGTTAGGGCATCTATAATGAATCTTCTCTTGCCCGTGTTCTCATATGCCTTACGATGCTCTGTCTTCATATCCGTAATTTCGCCTGTTACCGTATCTATCAAAATCACACTGCTGAT
>DRDE01000229.1 GCA_011040095.1 Nitrospirota bacterium | reverse complement strand
ACAACAGAGCTAAGAGTACAGACAGATAATTCTGATGAAAAGAATATTACTGGCATTTCAGTTTCTGACAATTATTCCTGTGAAGGATATGGGAGAAGTGTCTGCGAAGGAGGTGGGAAAGGCTACCGCTCTGTTCCCGGTGGCAGGACTTCTTGAAGGGGCTTTACTGTTAGTTCTGGCGCCGTTGTTTTTGAAGGTCTTCCCGATTGAGCTGACCAATGGACTCTTGATACTCGTAATGGTAATAGCTAACGGGGGCCTTCATCTTGACGGCCTTGCAGACACTTTTGATGCAATTGCGTCAAGGGGCAATAAGGAGAAGAAGCTTGCAATTATGAAGGAGAGCACAATCGGAGCGCTTGGCGTCATCGCAATAGTCATGGCGCTTTTGCTGAAATATCTTTTGCTGAATGCTCTCTTTTTTAACTCAAAACCGGCGGTCTATTATTCAGCGATTTTATTAATGCCGGTGCTGTCCCGCTGGACAATGGTCCCGGTCATCTTTCATGGCCGGTCGGCAAAACAGGACGGATTAGGAAAGATGTTCATTGACCACACAGAGAAAAAAGAATTATTGACAGCGACTTTTTTGACTCTCCTGATTTCTTTTCTCGCATTAGGTGTTATGTCGCAGTTTTCCCTGCTGGCATTTCACTTAATGTTCGTCATGCCGCTGCTTTATATATTCGGTTTTCTGGCTGTATGGTTTTGCAATAAAAATTTTGACGGCATGACCGGTGATACGCTTGGCGCAGTGCATGAGATTGCTGCGCTGCTTTTTTTAATGATGAGAGTGATATGGCCACAACGGTTTATTTAATAAGACACGGAGAGACGGAGGATGCGGATTCGAGGCGTTACAAAGGCCGTATTGATGCGCCTCTTTCTGAAAACGGCATTGAGCAGATAAAAAGGCTGGCGGACTATTTTTTTCAGAACTCGGAACTCGGAACTCAGAACTCGGAACTTAAGGCAGTGTATTGCTCAGGGTTGATTCGTTCGGTTAGGAGCGCTGAGATTATTGCCGGGGCATATGGTCTTGAACCGGTTGTTGTTGAAGGATTAAAGGAGCGGAATTTTGGCGTGTGGGAGGGGATGTCTTTTGATGAGATAAAGGAAAAATGGCCTGATGCATTTGATGCCTGGGCAAGGAACCCGTTAAGGTTCAGTCCCATGGGGGGAGAGAGCACGATTGAGGTAAGAGAAAGGGCGCTGAAGGCGTTTGATGAAATAATGCAAAAACATGATGGAGACAATGTTGCGATAGTCGCTCACGGCGGCGTAAACAGGGTAATTCTCTGCGAACTGCTCGGCATGCCGCTTGAGAATATATTCAGGATTGAACAGGATTTCGCGGCGTTAAATGTCATCGAGATGTGGGACTATCCGGTGGTGAAGCATATTAACTATGTGGTATGAAAATGTCTAAAGCAATAATGATACAGGGAACAGGTTCGGGAGCCGGCAAGAGCATTATTGTTGCGGGCCTGTGCAGGATTTTCAGGGACTTGGGCATCAGGGTTGCGCCCTTTAAGTCCCAGAATATGGCGCTGAATTCTTTTATAACAAAAGAGGGCGGCGAGATAGGACGGGCGCAGGCGTTTCAGGCCGAGGCAGCGGGAATCGAGCCTTGCAATGATATGAACCCGGTACTGCTGAAGGCTACCGGTGAGGCTGGCTGCCAGGTGATTTTAAACGGCAAAGTGTATGCGACCATGAAGGCGGATGAATACTATGCCATTAAAGATGAGGTCTGGAAAGAGATCACCGCAGCTTATGACCGCCTCTCCCAAAAATATGAGCTTATTGTGATTGAAGGCGCGGGCAGCCCTGCCGAGATAAATCTTCGGACAGAGGAAGTAGTGAACATGAGAGTTGCCAGATATACGGACGCGCCGGTAATCCTTGTCGGTGATATTGACCGGGGCGGAGTGTTTGCCCAGTTTTACGGCACAGTTGAGTTGTTAAAGGACACTCCCCTTAATCCCCCCTTACCAAGGGGGGACACAAATGGGTTGACTGATGCGGATTATATAAAGGCTTTTATAGTTAATAAATTCCGCGGTGATATGGATATTCTCAGGCCGGGACTACGAATGATAGAGAAGAAGACCGGCAAATTAGTTATCGGCACTCTTTATTATCAGGATAACCTTGGACTCGATGAAGAAGACGGGCTCTCCATTGAACGGGTGAATCGGCTGGAAGAGCTGGAACGTTTGGAACATCACCGGATGCTTAAAATAGTTGTGCTGAGGCTGAAATATATTGCCAACTTTACAGACTTAGCGCCGTTTTTATATGAGTCGGATATTGAAATTAAATACTCTTTATGGGAAGAGGATATTAACAGCGCGGACCTTATAATTATTCCGGGTTCAAAAAATACGGTTGCCGACCTGCTGCTCCTTAGGGAAAGCGGAATAGAAGAGTGTGTCAAATCCGCCGTGAAAAAAGGAACCCCTCTTGTCGGAATATGCGGCGGCTACCAGATGCTCGGTCAAAAAATCCTTGATCCTCATAAAGTGGAGAGTTCCTTAACCGAGGTTGAGGGTATGGGGCTTCTTGACACTTTTACAACCCTTGATAAGACAAAGACGACGTGCAGGGTATCGGCTGTTGCCGATTGTTCAAAGTTGTTCAATATGGCTCAAAGTCGCTCAACAATAGATGGGTTGAAAGGTTATGAGATTCATATGGGAAATACTACGGGAGATGTGGGATTATTTAAGTTAAGAAGAGTTTTTTCAAACTCCGAACTCCGAACTCCGAACTCCGAACTTATTTCAGACGGTTCTGTAAAGGGCAATGTCTGGGGCACATATATCCACGGTATTTTTGATAATGATGATTTAAGGGCTGCGCTGCTTGATTCATTGAGAGAGAAAAAGGGACTGCCTGCCCGGTCAGTAACATTCAGTTATCAGGCACAAAGGGAAGAAGCAATAAATAAATGGGCTGATACTTTAAAAAACAGCGTTGACATATGTTTTATTTTGAGGCAGGCGGGAATGGAATACTGCATGAAAAAAACGCAGGAGGATTTGAAATGACAGAGTCGGCAGCGCTTTTATTCGCGTACATACTTGACCTTTTAATCGGCGATCCCGGCCGGATGCCCCACCCGGTAAAGGGAATCGGATGGGCAATAACCAAAACCGGCAGGATATTAAAGGACAAAATAGTGACCCCGGAACAGAAACCTCAAAGCAGATACCACGGGTTAAAAAGCATAATAAATAATTCCATTATTCACGATTTCCTGAAGAAGGTCGAGCGCGGATTAACACCGGGGAAAAGGGAGAAACTGGCCGGCGTTATCCTGGTACTCATAATAACCGGGCTGACATATTTCATATTTCATCTTATCAGCACGATCCTTTTTGAGGCAGAGCCGGCAACCTTTACCTCTTATTTATTTTTAGCAATTTTTGTTTGCCTGGTATCAACTACTATTGCAACCCGGGAACTGTTGAAGTCAGGTAAGGCAGTGATAGATGAAGCAGGCAAGGGCAATATAGATGATGCCAGGGAAAAGCTCGGCATGATTGTGGGCAGGGACACTAAGTGGCTGGACCGCAAGAGTATATTCAAAGCGGTGATTGAGACACTTTCCGAAAATGCCTCGGACGGAATAGTTGCGCCCATGTTTTACTTTGCAATAGGCGGTCTGCCCCTGGCAATGGCGTACAAGGCAATCAATACGCTTGATTCCATGGTTGGTTATAAAAACAAGGAGTATAAAAATTTCGGCTGGGCATCGGCAAGGCTTGATGATGTTGTAAATTATATACCGGCAAGGATCACCGGAGTTTTAATTGTCGGCGCTGCATTAATTATAAGCTTTTCCAGGCTCATCACCGGTGAATTTTCAAGATGGCGCAAAAAAGCCGGAAAATGGTCGAAATCGGAGGTCGGAGCGCTTTTGAACAATGTAAAACGAAATTTTACGAAAGCGAATTTCATGAGCGGCATGGATGCCTTCAGAATAATGATAAGGGACGGCAAGAAGCATTCAAGTCCGAACAGCGGAATTCCCGAGGCGGCAATGGCCGGAGCCATAGGTGTCCGGCTCGGAGGCCCCGCAACTTATGGGAGGGTTTTTGTGAATAAGCCGTATATAGGAGAGGAAAGACAGAAGACAGAATATAGAGCGCAGACAACGGACGATTTATATTTAGGGGCTTCAGAAGAGGCTGTAAAGATAACAAAAATCACATCCTTCCTCGGACTGCTTGCTGCGCTTGCAATTTTATATCTCAGGGGCGCTTTATGGAGTTAATCAGAACACAGAACCCTGAGCACGGCGGAAATATTTATAAGATTGCAGAATATCTCGGAATCCCGGAAGAAGAGCTTATTGACTTCAGCGCCTCGATAAATCCTCTCGGGGTTTCGGGGAGGGTGAAGGATGTAATTAAAAAAGACCTGGATAACCTGATCAATTACCCGGACCCTGATACACGGGAATTAAGGAAAGCAATAGCCCGGTATCATGATTCAGACCCTGAAACAATAATTTGCGGCAATGGAAGCACGGAGCTTATTTATCTCATACCAAGGGCGCTTGGTCCGGGGAGAGTTCTCATCACTGCACCGGCTTTTTCAGAATATGAAAGAGCCGTGCTTCTTAGCGGTCAGGAGTCAGGAGTCAGGAGTCAGGAGTTAGAAAGCAGGGGACGAAAAGTACGGATAAAATACTTAAATCTTAAAGAAGAAGATAGGTTTAGGATAAATCCTGAGGAATTTATTGAAGCCATGAAAGGTTGCGACATGGCGTTTCTCTGTAATCCCAACAATCCCACAGGGCATCTCCTCGGCAAAATGGAAGTGCTGGGAATTGCGGAAGCTGCCGGGGAAATAAAATGCCTGCTTGTTGTTGATGAGGCTTTTATTGATTTCTGCCCCGAGACCTCAGTGATTAATGATGTTCCGGACAATCCGTATCTTGTAGTTTTGAGATCAATGACAAAATTTTATGCCCTCACCGGACTCAGAATAGGATATGGAGTTTTTCATGAGGACCTGATCGGCAGGATTAAAAAATTCAAGGAACCCTGGACAGTTAATAACCTGGCCCAGAAGGCCGCAATTGCGGCGCTTGATGACATCTCTTATGCTGATGAGACCATGAGACTGATGAAAGATGAAAAACAGTTTCTTGAGCATGGTTTTCAAGAGGCGGGGATAGAGTTTTTTCCGTCGGCAGCTAATTACTATCTGTTAAGGATAGATAATGCAGGCGGAATAGTTAAGGAGTTAAGACAGAAGGGCATCCTTGTCAGGGACTGTTCGAATTTTAAAGGACTTGACGGTTCATATATAAGGGTTGCCGTCAAATCCCGCAGACATAACGGGATAATGCTTAAGGAGCTTTTGAAATTATGCAGGGCTTAGTTATAGCAGGAACACACAGCGGCTGCGGCAAGACAACTATCACTCTTGGGATACTTGCTGCATTGAGAAAAAAGAATTATAAAGTGCAGCCCTTCAAGACAGGGCCGGATTTTATTGATACAGGACTGCACAGTCTTATCACCGGAAGGAAATCAAGGAATCTCGATCTCTGGATGTGCGGCATGGATTATGTGGTCGACTGTTTTGCCGGGCGTTCGGCAGACTCTGATGTAGCGGTTGTCGAGGGGGTGATGGGAATGTATGACGGCAACCTCAGCACAGCAGACCTGGCGGCCGCGCTTGGGCTGCCTGTTGTTCTCGTTGTCGACGCATACGGAATGGCTGAGAGCGCCGGGGCAGTGGTTAAGGGATTTGTTCCTGACATAACAGGTGTCATCTTCAACCGGGTTGCTTCAGAAAGGCATTATAAAAGACTCAAAGAGAGTGTCCGGGATGTTCCTGTTTTCGGGTATCTGCCGCAAAACCCGGGCTTTGAAATTCCCCACAGACACCTCGGCCTGTTGGTAGCGGAAGAAAACCCGATGGACTCGGAAGAGATAGATAAGTTAGCAGATGCGATTCTGGAATATGTTGATGTAGAGGCGCTTATTCAGAGCACAGAACACAGAGCACAGAACACAGACAAAAGCAAAGACAGTCCGGGCTCCGGGTTCCGGACTCCGGGTTCTAAAGTAAAGATTGCCATTGCCTGTGACAAGGCATTCTGCTTCTACTACGAAGACAATCTTGATCTTCTGAGACAGGCAGGAGCGGAGATTGTGAAATTCAGCCCTCTGTCGGAGAGCAAAATACCGGGAGGCGCTGATGCCCTGTATATCGGCGGAGGGTATCCCGAGCTTTACGCAAAGGAATTGTCCGGCAATAAGTCAATGTTAGAGTCTGTGAAGAATTTTTCCGATAAAGGGATGCCGGTGTATGCAGAGTGCGGCGGGTTTATGTATATCACGGAAGGGATTTATGATCTCGACAATGTATATTATCCAATGGCCGGGGTATTCCCTTTTGAAACAAAAATGACAAAGGGCAGGGCCAGGCTCGGTTATCGCGAAGCAGTCTTACAAGAGAATTCCATTCTTGGTAAAAGGGGGGGCGCAATTCGCGGGCATGAGTTTCATTATTCGGAAATAAATCCCCCCTTACCCCCCTTTAGCAAAGGGGGGATGGGGGGATTTGAGAGCACAGAGCGCAGAGCACAGACGAATAACTCGATGTCGGAAAATTATTCTGTTAAGAATGGCTCAGGGGAGAAAGTTCAGGATGAAGGCTACAGGGTAAAAAATACCCTCGGCAGTTATATTCATATACATTTCGGGAGCAATCCCTCAATAGCGGAAGAGTTTGTTGATTTTGTGAAGGAGCATGATGGAAAAGATTATTATTGCAGGACACGGCAGTCCTAAAGACGAGGCAAACAACCTTGAGTATGTGGCGGAACTGCTGCATGAAATGATGCACCCCGGATGCGGCAGGGATTGCGTGAGGGTTGCGTATCTTAAATTTGCAACCCCAGGCATTATGGAGGCGATTACGTCATGCGTCCGGGACGGAGCAAAAAAAGTGATCCTCCACCCATATTTTTTGACCGGCGGCGCTCATGTTTCAAAAGATATTCCGGATATAATCAGGGAGTCAGGGGAAAAGTATCCCGGTGTTGAGTTTATCTGTACGCAGCCCCTCGGGGTTCACAATAAAATAGCCGGGGTGGCGCTTGAGAGAATTGAGGCCGCAGCCGGTTTTAAGCCTGAGGAGATTGAAAAGAAGAGTTTTGACATAATCTCCGGAGAGGTTGATTTAAGCGATCTGCCGGAGGAAAGACTGCCGGTTGTAAAGCGTGTAATACATACGACCGCTGATTTTGAATTTAAGCGGAGCCTTGTATTTCATGATGATGCAATTAAGTCGGGAGTTGCCGCCATAAGGGCCGGGAAAGACATTCTTACTGATGTTGAGATGGTAAGGACCGGCATCAACAGGAAGCTCCTGGAAAGGTGGGACGGGAAGGTTGTATGTAATATTCAGAACACAGAACACAGAGCACGGAGCACAGACGACAATAAAACAAGAGCGGAAGCAGGAATCGAGGAGGCGCTTAAAGAAAATAACAATATCGGCATTGTAGCAATCGGAAATGCACCCACAGCACTGTATAAGACGATCGAGATTCTTAATGATTCCGAGCTCCGAACTGCGAACTCCGAACTCCTTGTCATCGGTGTGCCTGTCGGGTTTGTGAAGGCTGTGGAATCAAAGGTGTTTCTTGCCGGGCAGGGCTTCCCCTTTATAACCAACATAAGCCGGAAGGGCGGATCGACTGTGGCAGTCGCTATAGTTAATGCGCTGCTGAAAATGGCTCAAACCCTATGAAGGCAAAAGAGGGTTGGATAATCCAGTAATTTCTTAAAAATCAAAGCATTAGCCAACCTGTAAGATGCATACTATATCAAAATTCAAAAACGGCTCAAAGCCATTCATTTAGTCTAAGCCCATATATACAGGGCAAAAGCAAACAATTGACAAATTTAGAGTTATGGAATTTCAGCCACATGTGATATAGTATGCAATAGTAAAAGACAATATTATACATACTATATCACAGGAGTTTTTATGGCAGATATT